>NZ_JAOCGL010000001.1:0-179849 GCF_029842485.1 Stenotrophomonas sp. GD03777 | reverse complement strand
CCGGAGAGAGTCCATGAACCATTCCACCGTGCTGCCGCTGGCAGCGCTGTCGGTCGCGCTCGGCCTGCTGTTGGCCAGTGGCCATGCTGGCGCCCAGGCTGTTTCGTCCCCACCCGCACCACTGAGCCAGGCCGAACTCTCACGCCTGGTGCAGCAGCAGGCGCTGCAGATCCAGCAGTTGGAGGCGCGCCTGCGTGCCGTGGAGGGCGGGCACAGCACCGCCGGTGCTGTGCCCGCAACGCAGGGCCCCGCGCTGGACACCCGCGTCGCCGCACTGGAATCCAGCCAGGCCAAGGCGCCCAAGGTCACCTGGTCCAAGGGCGCACCGGAGTTCAGCAGTGCCGATGGCAGCGTGGCGTTCCGTCCGCGCGGACGCCTGTTCGTCGACGCGTCCAGCACAGACGGATCGTCAGTGAGTGACCGCAACATATCCGGTACCGAGATCCGCTCGGTGCGGCTGGGCGCCGAAGGCCGCTATGGCATCCTCGGCTGGGCGGTGGAAGGTGACTTCGCCGACAACGCGGTGGCGTGGAAGTCGGTCTACGCCACCGTGGACCACCGCCTGTTCGGGCTGCCGGCCGACCTGACCGTGGGCAACCGCCTCAACGACCGGGGTATCGACGGCTCCAGCAGCACTTCCAACACGCCGTTCCAGGACCGCAACGTGGTCGGCACGCTGATGCTGCCGCAGCGCGGGCTGTTCGGTGTCGGCCTGACCGAGCGCGTGTACGGCAAGGACTGGCATGCCAGCCTGTCGGTGGCCGGCAACGATCTCAACAACGCCGGCACCGACAACGACAGCCAGACCTGGGCCACGCGCGTGCATTGGAACCCGGTGGCCAGTGATGCGGTCACGGTGCACCTGGGGGCCTGGGCCTTCCACGAGGAGATCGCCGCAGGCGCCAGCGGCGTCGTCCGCAGTTCGGCCATCGCCGGGCACTTCAACGACCTGGTCAAGATCGCGCCGGGCACACTGCTGGGCGCCGAGCGCAGCACGTCCTATGGCGCGGAACTGGCAGGCTTCTTCGGGCCGGCCTGGGCGACCGGCGAATGGGGTACGCGCAACCTGCGCGGGGCCGACGCCAGCGGGCGCTACGATCTGGACCACCAGGCCTGGGCGATCTCGGCGGGTTGGTTCCTGGCCGGTGCAAGGCCGGCCTATTCGGGCAAGGCCGGCACCTGGGGCCGGGTGAAAGTGGCCGATCCTGTCACCCGCGGCGGCGCCGGGGCATGGGAACTGAAAGGGCGCTACGAAGACGTGGACTATGCCGAGCTGCCCAGTGGCGGTACCGGCCACGCGTGGACGCTGGGTGCGAACTGGTATCTCAACGACTTCAGCCGCGTGATGTTCGAGGCGATCCGTTGGCAGACCCGCAACCGCAGCGGCACCGGCCAGGGCAGGGATGAAGGCACCACCTTCAACACCCGCCTGCAGGTGGCCTTCTAGAAGTGCATGCCGCACGCGCGCCGGTCAGAGCAGCAGCAGCGCTCCGATCAACGCCGGCGGCATCACCAGCGCGCCGACGCGCAGGAAGTCGAGCGCGCTGACATGCTCGCCCTCGCGACGCAGGGCCACCAGCCACAGCATCGTCGCCAGCGAACCGGTGACCGACAGGTTGGGTCCCAGATCCACGCCGACCAGCAATGCGGCACGGGTCTGCGCCGGCAGGTCGGCCATCTGCCCGAGCGAACCGGCGGCCAGGCCGACCGGCAGATTGTTGGCCACGTTGCTCAGCAGCGCAGCCGCGCCACCGGCCAGCCAGCTGGCCTGGCGTGGAGACGCCTGCGCCACGGCCTGCAGCGCGCTGGCCGCGCTCTGGATGACACCGGTCTGCGCCACCGCTTCCACCAGCACGAACAGTCCCGCCACCAGCGGCAGCACGCCCCAGGACACGTGTCGCAGCAGTGGCAGCGGGCTGCGCCTCTGGCGGATCGCCACCACGGCCACACTCAGCGTGCCCGCACAGAACGTGGTCAGGCCCAATGGCCCGTTCAAGGCGGACGTGACCAGCAACACGGTGCCGGTGAACAGCACGCCCAGTGCGCTCAGTCGGCCGCCGTCGGTCAACGGGCGATGCGCCGGCGCGGCCACCAGCGGCTGGGCGATCTCGCGCCGGTGCACCCAGCGCAGGACCAGATAGGTGGCACCGATCGCCGCCGCCGACGGCAGCGCGAACTGCGCCAGCCATTGCAGCAGCGGCGGCAGGTGCTGGCCGTACACCACCAGGTTGGCCGGATTGGAAATGGGCAGCACGAAGCTGGCCGCATTGGCAATGAATGCACAGACGAACAGGTAGGGCAGGGGATTGGCGCGCGCCGCCTTGCAGGCAGCGTAGACCGCCGGCGTCAGCACTACGGCCGTTGCATCGTTGGACAGGAACACCGTCACCAGCGTGCCGACCAGGAACACCAGGTCGAACAGGCGTCGCCCGGATCCGCCCGCATGCCGCACCGCATACAACGCGACCCAATCGAACAGGCCTTCGCGCCGCGCCAGTTCGGCCAGCATCATCATGCCGACCAGGAACAGGTAGACGTCGCGGCCTTCGGCCACCGCACCCCATGCGGTATGCAGCGACACCGCGCCCAGCAACGGCAACAGGGCGGCAGCGCCCAACGCCCACACATATTCGGGGATGCGCAAAGGACGGAACAGCAGACCGAGAGTGGCAACGGCGACCGCTGCCCAGATCACGAGGGGGGCTTGGGGGGCGAGCATGGAGTGGGGCTTCAGCGGCACCTGCAGCGACCCCGGCGCAGGTGGGGCCTGGCGCGCGCGATCAGCGGATGGGCGGCCGCTGCAAATCATCGCAGGTTCCGGGTCGCCGCATCATACCGTGCGGCGCGGCTTGGCGACCGCTGCCGTCGACCGCGTTGCAGGTGGGCCGGGGGGCGGCGCCCAGCCCACGTTCAGCACTCAAGCGCGCCATGACTTCAGGCACTGCAGCGTGACTACAAATGTAGTCAATCTACGCACACACCCATTGGACGAGATTGCGATGCCAAGATCCTGCTGGTTGTCCTGCGCCCTGGCCCTGGTGTTCGGCATCGCCGGGCCCAGCCAAGCGGCGACACGTGCCGATGCCCTTGCCGCGATCGAGCGCAATGCACGCGCCGCGCATTCCGATGCGGTCCTGGTGATGCATGAGCGGGAGACGCTGCTTGAGCTGAAGCCCGCCGCCGGGCAGGAATCCGTTCACCTGATGTCGGCCACCAAGTCGGTCGTCGCGCTGGCCATTGCATTGCTGCTGGACGAAGGAAAGCTGGCTTCGATCGATACGCCGGTCAGCCGGATCTATCCCGAATGGAAGCAGGGCAGGAAGAGCGCCATTACCGTGCGCATGCTGCTGGACCATACCTCGGGCCTGCAGAACGTGGCGAACGCGGGCGAAGAGCTGGAAGGGGCCCCGGACCTGGTCAAGCTGGCACTGGCTGCCGAGCTGAGCGATGACCCGGGCAACGTGTTCTCCTACAACAACAAGGCTACCAACCTGCTGCCCGGCATTGTCGAGCGCCTGGCAGGCGAGCCTGTGGACGCGTATCTGGACGCGCGGCTGTTCAAGCCCCTGGGCATTGCCCACTACACCTGGATGAAGGATGAGGCAGGCACCCCGCTGGGCATGGCCGGGCTGTCCCTGCGCGCGGCCGATCTTGCCGCCATCGGGCAACTGTTGCTGGACGGAGGCGTGGCACCGGATGGCAGGCGTCTCCTGAGTGAGCAGTCGGTCGCGTTGATGACGACCGAAAGCGCCCGTGCGCCAGATGTTGGGCTGCTGTGGTGGCGGATACCGGCCTGGGAACGGTACCAGCTCAAGCCCCGGCTACGGGATCTGCTGGTGAAAAGGGGCGTGGATGACGACGTACAGCGCGCACTGCAGGCCAGCGCAGGGCGAGTATTCGAAAGCCGCAGCGCACTGGTCGCCTTCCTCGCCAATCAGCTGGGCGCGGACTGGTCCCAGCGCTACGGCAGCCAGATCTCCGCGCGCGGCCTGAAGCTCGCCGATCTCTACGACATCTCACGGGGACCGGTCGTCGGCTTTGCCGCCAACGGCTACCTGGGCCAATACCTGATGATCGTCCCGGAACAGCGCGTGGTCGCCGTGCGTCTGGTTCACCGGCGCGAGACCCACAGCGCTCCACAGGACGACTATCCCTCCTTCTTCGCCGATGTCCTGCAGTTGGCGCGGACACTGCAATAGGCCCTGTCGTCATCATGTCCACGCGCTCTGAACATCCTCCTGGAGCGTTCTTCACTGTCGTGCCGCTAAAAGTGGGATGACATCTTGGCCGCACACCTACTGAAGCATGTTTGATTATCAGGACTGGACCTTCCACGCCAATGGCCGCACGGTAGTGGCGCGGGTAGCGCTGGACGGCGACGGTGGCGGTACCATCAACCGCTACCAGCTGGTGCCGGGGCCGGCGCAGTCGGGGCTGAGCATCAAGGTCGCCTCCCAGGATGAGGCCGCGCAGAAACTGGAGGCCGAAGTGACCAAGCTGCTCGGGCCGGAGTGGTAGCCACGACGCCATGCCGGGCAGGGATCCGCATGGTGACGTCGGGATGACCGGCCCGGGCAACGGGCATCGCGCCGGATGCCCGTTGCGTGAGGCCGCTTACTTGGGCATCAGCACGGTGTCGACCACGTGGGTGACGCCGTTGGACTGGCCGACATCTGCAATGCTGATGCCTGCCTTTCCACCCTTTGCGTCGATGACCCAGAGCTTGCCATCGTGGAGCGCCACGGTGAGAGGCTCACCCTGCACGGTCTTCAGGGTGGCCTTGCCGCTGTGCTTGCGGGCATCGGCCAGAAGCTGGGCGGAACTGTAGTTGCCCGGGACGACGTGGTAGGTCAGGATCCGGGTCAGCTGTGCCTTGTTTTCAGGCTTCACCAGTGCCTCGACAGTGCCTGCAGGCAGCTTTTCGAAGGCCGCATTGGTGGGCGCGAAAACAGTGAAGGGCCCGGCGCCGTTGAGGGTGTCGACCAGGCCGGCTGCTTTGACCGCTGCAACCAGCGTGGTGTGATCCTTGGAATTGACGGCGTTCTCGACGATGGTCCTGGTGGGGTACATTTCTGCCCCGCCCACGATGACGGTGTTGGCGGCGAAAACCGAGGAGCCGGACGAAACGAGTACGGCGAAGCCGACTGCGGCGGCGATGCGCTGAAGAGCGTTCACGGTGCGTTCCTTTCTGGATGACCCGCAAGTGCGGGCATTTTTCCTACGTCGGGTGAGCGTGACCGGATGCAGCAACGGCCGAGTCATCAGCTGTTTGGCCCGCAGGCGGTTTTGCTGCGCTGCATGGTGACAACGGCGAACCGCGGTGATTACTCTCCGCTGCAACGCGATGGTAGCGCTACCAGTCGGACGGGGATCCAAGGTCCAGGGGCTGCCTTCTTTGCCGCGTGTTTGTCCTGGCAGGCTTGAAAAGCAAGTGTAAGTCGCGGCGTGCCTGAGCACCCGTGCTGTTCGGTTTGGAATGCGGGCCACGCCCGTGCGTGCCCCTGGGAGGGGGCGGTACATCCATTCGATCGTATGTCAGAGGGGACTTTCATGAGCACTTGCAGTTTCCGCGGCACCCTGGCCCCGAGGTCCGGTTCATGAGCCGCGCATTGGCGAAGTTCCGGTCCCGGGCCATGTTCACCTTCGTGGGTGGCGCCCTGGTCATCAATCCTGCCTTTGCGCAGGACGCAGCACCGGCGACCGGGCAGCAGCCGCAGAGCCAGTCGCAGCCCACCCAGCTCGATGCAGTGCAGGTCACGGGCATACGCAACAGCCTGAGCCAGGCCATGGACATCAAGCGCGACTCGGCGGGCGTGGTCGACGCGATCAGCGCTGAGGACATCGGCAAGTTCCCCGATACCAATCTTGCCGAGTCGTTGCAGCGCATCACCGGCATCTCCATCGAGCGCCGTGACGGCGAGGGTGCGCAGGTGACCGCGCGTGGCTTCGGCCCCCAGTTCAACATGGTCACGCTCAACGGTCGGCAGATGCCGGGCGCCGATGCATTCGGTGCCTCTGGACAGGTCGCCATCGGCGGTGTCGACGGCGGCACCCGCGCCTTCAATTTCGCGCAGCTGGCCGCCGAGGCCATCAATGGTATCGAGGTCTACAAGACCAGCCAGGCACAGGTGCCCAGCGGCGGCATCGGCGCGACGATCAACATCCTGACCTCGCGCCCGCTCGATCACGCCGGCATCGTGGCCAACGCCGGGGCGAAGCTGGTGTCCGACCAGAGCCAGCCGTTCGACAATGACCTGACACCGGAGCTGTCGGGCATCTTCAGCTACAGCAATCCGGAAAAGACTTTTGGCGTCAGCCTCAGCGCGAGCCAGCAGAAGCGCAAGGGTGGCTCGGTGCAGGCCACGGAGAACTACTGGAATGTGCAGCCGTGGACAGGGTCGATGCCGGGCAATCCGACCGTGGTCAATGCTCCGGCCGTCGGCCAGCTTTACGCGCGGCCCAATGACCTGCGCTACGCGTTCTCCGAATTCGAGCGCGAACGCGTCAACGGCCAGGCCGTGCTGCAGTTCGCACCGACGGACAGCCTGACCCTGACCGTGGATTACACCTACTCGACCAACGAGATCACCGAGAATCGTGGCGAGCAGGGCATGTGGCTGCAGAACAGCAATTACACCAACGTCGAGTTCGACACCAGTGGCGCCGTCGCGACACCGGTATACATCCGCGAAATCGCCGGCACCAAGGATTTCGGCCTGGAGCAGCAGCGCAGCACGCAGGAGTACAAGCTGGGTTCGCTGGGCTTCAACGCCGTCTGGAATGTCAGCGACCGCTTCAAGCTCAGCTTTGATGCGCACAACTCGAAGAACGAGAGCCGACCGAATGATCCGCTGACCGGCGGTGGTTCGATCTTCATGAGCATCGCCGGCACCAACAACTGTACCCGTGGCCCGCATTGCGGTGGCTCCTGGGTGCAGGAGCTGAACTTCAACAATGGCCTGCCGGTTGGCACCCAGGTCTGGTATCCCAGCACCGCCGATGCGGTCGCCGGGACCAATGGCGTGGTCAATCCGGGCTTCCAGGAAGGCGAGATTGGCACGCAGGTGCTGCGCGTCAACGCGCAGACCCAGATCAGCGAGATCAAGCAGGCGCGCGTCGATGGCGAATGGAACTTCGACCACGGGCGCTTCCAGTTCGGCGTGGACACCAACAAGTCCACCACCCACCGCATCCAGGCCGCCGAGGCCTACTCGACCCTGGGCGACTGGGGCGTGGCCAACGTGGACCGGGATACCGCCGCAGGCCTGATGGACCTGCTGCAGCCGGTCAGCATCGTCGGCCTGTTCGACGACTACAGTGCCAACAGCTGGCCCGCCTGGCGCGGCAATGCCGGGCAGCTCGCGCAATGGGCATCGCGCGAGTACGGCGTCGGCTTGGGTGTGAACCCGCAACGCGCGGCCGACAACTTCGTGGAAGAGAAGACCAAGGCGGCGTACTTCCAGGTGGAGCTGGACGGGGAGCTGGGTGGCATGCGCACCAACACCCGCCTGGGCGTGCGCTATGAAACCACTGACGTGGTGTCGACCTCGGTCATTGCCGTCCCCGAGTCCATCGAGTGGCAGGCCAACAACGATTTCCGCATCGTGCTGTCCGATGAGCAGCAGCCCTTCACGGAGAAGGCGCGGTACAGCTACATCCTGCCCAACCTTGATTTCAGCATCGACCTCACCGAGGAGCTGAAGGGCCGCGTTTCGTTCGGCAAAAGCATCGCCCGCGCGCCGTATGGCAATCTCTATGCGGGACCCGGGGCCCAGCAGCCGTTCGGCTCGGTGCTGATCGATCCCTCGTCGCGCGCCAGCGGCAATTCGCAGAACCCGAGCCTGAAGCCGTTGGAATCGGACAACCTCGACCTGGGGCTGGAGTGGTACTTCGCCGACGCCAGCTATGTGTCATTGACCTACTGGAACAAGTCGGTCAGCAACTTCATCGGCAACACCGTCGTGCAGGAAAGCCTGTACGGGCTCACCGACCCGACCTCCGGGCCGGATGCGCGGGCGGCGTTGGACTTCCTGACCAGCGGCGCCTGCGTCGCCCAGGTCGGGCCGGCCAATGCCGCTGCCTGCTCGGCCAACGACACCTCGCTGTTCACCGCACTGGCGTTGCTGCGCAACAATCCCGCCGGCCTGGGCGCCTACAACGGCACTGATGCGCAGGTGCTGGCCACCGAAGCGGCCTACGATCTGTATGGGCAGCCCAACGACCCGCTGTACCAGTTCAACGTCAATCGCCCGATCAACCAGAACAAATCCAAGCTGCATGGCTGGGAGCTGGGCGGACAGTACTTCTTCGGCGACACCGGCTTCGGCGTGCTGGCCAACTACACCGTGGTCAAAGGCGATGTCGGCTACAACAATGGCGGTGACCCGGGCATCGACCAGTTCTCGCTCACCGGCCTGAGCGACACCGCCAACGCTATGCTGATGTACGAGAAGTACGGGTGGTCGGTGCGCCTGGCATGGAACTGGCGCGACCAGTACCTGATCCTGGCCAACCAGGGCTCCAGCCGCAATCCCTACTATGTGGAGCCGTACGAGCAGTGGGATCTCAGCGTCAACTACGCGCTGGATGACCACTGGTCCTTCAGCCTGGAGGCGATCAACCTGACCGGCGAGGATGTGCGGTGGCGGTCGCGCACCTCGCAGATGATCGTCAAGCTGGCAGACCAGAGCCCGCGCTACATGCTGGGCGTCCGCTACAAGTTCTGAGCCTGGTTGCCGATGCGTCCGGCACGGCACCGCGGCCCGCCAGCGTTGCCGCGCCGGGACGGTGTCGCCGCACCTGTCGCGCCTGCGCTACGCTGCCGGCCAGCCACCCCGCACTGGACTGGATACCCTGATGGCCCGCTATGAAATGCTCAATAACATCGCGCATCGGGACCTGAAGGTCGCCACCGGATTCGGGCCGCAGTTCGGCGATGCGGTGGGCATGGTGCCGGCCTATCCCAGCGAGTTCGCTGAACTGCAGCGTGAGTATCCGATCTTCCTGCGCAGGGAAGCCGGGACGGGAGCGTGGCAGTCCGTGGCCCTGCTGGGTTTCGAACAACACGAGAACCTGTTCCTGCTGGACGGGCGCTGGAATGCCTCCTACCTGCCTGGCGCGGCGGCCAAAGGGCCGTTCCTGATCGGCTTCCAAGAGCACTACGTGGATGGCGTGCTCACCCAGGATGCGGTGATGCACGTGGACCTGGACCATCCGCGCGTCACCGCCGGCGTCGGTGAGCCGCTGTTCCTGCCGCAGGGCGGCAACACGCCCTACCTGGACCACATCGCCGGCGTTCTGCGCGGCATCCACGAGGGCAGTGCCTTCGCGGCCAGTATGTTCACGATGCTCGACGACTGCGGGCTCATCCAGCCGGTCACGCTCGATGTGCAGCTCGCGCCGCACCACCGGGTGAGCGTGAGCGGATTGCACGGCATCGACCGCGAGCGCCTGGCTGCGCTGGACAGTCCACGCCTGGCTGCGTTGAACCGCGCCGGTTACCTGGAGGGTGCGTACCTGATGCTTGCCTCGCTGCATAACATGCGCCGCCTGATCGCCGAGAAGCAGCGCCGTCTCCGCGTCCAGGACGGCACCGCGCAGGCGGCCAGGAACTGACCGGTGCAGGCCACCCTGCCGATGCGGATCCTGGAAGGCATCGATCCTGCCGCCTTGCCACTGGCTGACCTGGTGGAGGCCGGTGAGCCAGTCGTGCTGCGTGGCATCGCCACCGATTGGCCGCTGGTCCAGGCCGGGCTGGGCGGGGTGCAGGATGCAATGGCGTACCTGTGCAGCGTCGATGCGGGTGCACCCATCCAGTACTCGTTTGGCGGCGCCGAGATCGGGGGGCGCCCGTTCTACAGCGCGGACTTCACCCGGTTGAACTTCGAAGTGCGGCGCGGCGTGCTGGCCCAGGTGCTGGAAGAGATCGCCATGACGCTGCATGCACCGCAACCGCCCACTTACTACGTGGCCTCGCTGCCGATTGCGCGGGCACTGCTGCCGGCATTCGCGCAGGCCAACGACGCCGGTCTGGCGAGGCAGGGCATCGACGCCACCGCCAGCATCTGGATCGGCAACCGGGTGACGGCCTCGTGCCATTTCGACACACCCGACAACCTCGCCTGCTGCGCGGTGGGGCGGCGCGAGTTCACCCTGTTCCCGCCCGCCCAGATCGACAACCTCTATCCGGGCCCGCTCGATCCCACGCCGGGCGGACAGGTGGTCAGCGTGGTGGACTTCGAACAGCCAGACTTCGATCGGCATCCACGTTTCCGCGAGGCGCTGGCGCAGGCGCGCAGTGCGGTGCTTGGGCCCGGCGATGCGATCTTCATTCCCAGCATGTGGTGGCACCATGTACGCAGCCTGGAACCGTTCAACGTGCTGGTGAACTACTGGTGGCGAAGCTCGCCGGCCTGGCTGGGATCCGCGCTGGCGGCGCTGCACCACGCGATGTGGGCCGTGCGTGATCTGCCGGCGCGCGAAAAGCAGGCCTGGGAAGGGCTCTTCCGCTACTACGCATTCGGCCCTGGCGAGCGCGCGGGGCAGCACCTGCCTGACGCCGCGCGAGGGGATCTGGCACCGTTCGACGAGCAGCGCGCCCGCCGCATGCGCGCGATGCTGCTGGGCAGGCTCAACCGTTGAGAGAGGGCACCATGTTGGATACCCAGAGCACGCCTTCAGGGCGCATCCGCAAGGTGGTCATTGCCGGTGGCGGTACGGCGGGTTGGCTGGCCGGCTGCGCGCTTGCGCACCAGTTCCGTGACCAGCTGGAGATCACGCTGGTCGAGTCCGAGCAGATCGGCACGGTCGGTGTCGGTGAGTCCACTGTGCCGCCGATCCGCACCTTCCACCGCTTCCTGCAGATCGACGAGCAGGAGTTCCTGCGTGCGGTGGCCGGCACCTTCAAGCTGTCGATCTCGTTCGAGAACTGGCGCCTGCCGGGCGATCGCTTCTTCCATCCGTTCGGCACCATCGGCCATGGCACCTGGGCGGCCCCCTTCCATCACTTCTGGCTGGACAGCCTGCGCCGCGGCATGCCCTCGGACCTGGGCGACTTCTGCCTGGAGAGCATCGCCTCGCGTGGCGACCGCTTCTCGCTGCACACCCAGCCGCAGGCCAGCTATGCGTATCACTTCGATGCCGGGCTGTATGCGAGGTTCCTGCGCGGTAGGGCCGAGGCACACGGCCTGCGCCGGATCGAAGGCCGGATCGCCCAGGTCAGGCAGCACGCGCACGACGGGTCGGTGCAGGCGCTGGTGCTGGACGACGGCCAGGTGATCGAGGGCGATCTGTTCATCGACTGCACCGGCTTCCGCGGCCTGCTGATCGAGCAGGCACTGGGCACCGGCTACGAGGACTGGCACGAATGGCTGCCATGCGACCGGGCCGTGGCGGTGCAGACCGAAGCGGTGGCGCCGCCGGTACCCTATACCCGGGCGATCGCCCACGAGGCGGGGTGGCGCTGGCACATCGCGCTGCAGCACCGCGTTGGCTGCGGGCTGGTGTATGACAGCCGCCATCTGTCCGATGACGAGGCCGCCGCGAAACTGTTGCGCGATGCCGGGGCTCCACCCTTGCGCGATCCATGGAAGGTGCCGTTCCGCAGTGGACGCCGGCTGAAGGCCTGGAACAGGAACGTGGTGTCGCTCGGGCTGGCCAGCGGCTTTATCGAACCGCTGGAGTCGACCAGCATCCATCTGACGATCAGCGCGGTAGTGCGCCTGATCCAGCTGTTCCCGTTCGACGGCATCAGTGCGTCGCTGGTGCAGCTGTACAACGATGTCAGCCGCCAGGAAATGGAGCACGTGCGCGACTTCATCATCCTGCACTACCACGCCACGCAGCGCAGCGAACCGATGTGGAAGGCCTGTCGCGAGATGCGCGTGCCCGAGTCCCTGCAGCAGCGGCTGCAGGCGTGGCGCGAGCGTGCGCATGCGTGGCAGGACCCCGGCGAGCTGTTCCGCGTCGAATCCTGGACCAGCGTGCTGCTCGGGCAGGGCATCGCGCCCGGTCCTGCGCACCCGCTGGCGCAGGCCGTGAGTGATGTCGATCTGCGCACCTTGTTGAAGGGCATCCAACGGCCTGTGCAGCAGGCCGCCGCGCAGATGCCGGCGCAGGCGGAGTTCATCGCGCAGTACTGCAGGTCCGGCGTGGACGTGTGGCGTTCGACGGCAGCAAGCGCGTAGCAGGCTTTTGCGTTGCAGCACGCTTTTTCCGCTGCAGCTGGTTACAGTGCGGCAACACCGCGGGCGATGACGCGCGCGGTGGCAACGAGGGGGCCGGACACCACGCCCCCTTTTTGAGTCCACGGAATGTTAGCGCTACCTTTTTGTTGATCGGAGGCGGTTTCGATGGGTCTGGTTGCAGGGATCGATGCAGGGACGCAGAGCCTGAAGGTGCTGGTCTATGACCCGCTGAAGCAGGCGGTGGTGGCCTCGGCCAGCGCGCCGCTCGCGCTGGACAGCGGTGCCGACGGCAGCCGCGAACAGGCGCCGGC
Source organism: Stenotrophomonas sp. GD03777 (assembly GCF_029842485.1). Lineage (NCBI taxonomy): Bacteria > Pseudomonadati > Pseudomonadota > Gammaproteobacteria > Lysobacterales > Lysobacteraceae > Stenotrophomonas > Stenotrophomonas sp. GD03777. Next base: position 167,353 of record NZ_JAOCGL010000001.1, on the reverse strand, counting down.
CGACTGGGTGTCGGCCCTGCGCGACTGCTTTGCCCGGATCGATCCCTCGCTGCGCGCACGCATCGTTGCGCTGGCGGTATCGGGCCAGCAGCATGGGTTCGTGCCAGTTGGCGATGATGGCCAGGTACTGGCGCCGGCCAAGCTGTGGTGCGACACCAGCACCTCGGTCGAATGCATCCAGATCATGGAGGCCGTGGGCGGGTTCCAGCGGACCATCGCGCTGGCGGGCAATCCGATCCTGGCCGGCTACACGGCCTCCAAGCTGCCCTGGACCCGGACCCACCGTGCCGACGCCTATGCGCGGCTGGCGACCATCCTGCTGCCACACGACTACCTGAATTTCGTGTTGACCGGGCAGCGGTTCTGCGAGCTTGGCGATGCGTCCGGCACCGGCTGGTTGGACGTGCGCACACGCACATGGTCGCAGGAACTGCTGCGCGCAACCGATCCTGATCGTGATCTTGCTGCCTGCCTGCCGCCGATCGCTGCGCCCGATGCCCTGTTCGATATCGCGCCGAAGGCCGCAGCCGCGCTCGGGCTGCCGGCGGCGGTGAAGGTGGCCGTTGGCGGCGGCGACAACATGATGGCGGCGATCGGCACCGGCTGCGTCACGGAAGGGCGGCTGGCGATGAGCCTGGGAACCTCCGGAACGCTGTTTGCGTATTCCGGCTCGCCGGTGATCGATCCGGATGGCGCGTGGGCGGCGTTCTGCTCGTCCACGGGGGGCTGGCTGCCGCTGATCTGCACCATGAACTGCACCGTGGCCACCGAACGCGTGGCCAGCGCCTTCGGTTTCAGCAGCCGCGACGGCGACGCGCATCTTCGCGCAACGCCGCCGGGGGCAGGGGGCCTGGTGATGCTGCCGTTCCTCAATGGCGAACGTACCCCTGACCTGCCGCTCGGCAAGGGTGTGCTGGCTGGCCTGGATACCGCCAATTTCACCCCGGCGCATCTCTACCGCGCCGCCATGGAGGGCGCGACCTACAGCCTGAAGTACGGCTACGACGCCTTCGTCCGCGCGGGCATGCAGTTCGATCGCATCGTGCTCACCGGCGGTGGCAGCAACAGCGCTGCCTGGCGTCAGCTGGTGGCTGATGTGTTCGGCCTGCCGGTGGAGGTCCCGATGCAGGCCGAAGGCGCGGCGTTTGGTGCGGCACTGCAGGCGCTGTGGGCGCTCGCCCGGGCGCAGGGAGACGCCACCTCGATCAGCGACATCACCGCGCGCCACGTCACCGTCGATCCCGCGCTGTCCGCACGGCCGGATCCGGCCCGCAGCGATGCCTATGCACGGGCCTACGCACGCTTCCTCAGCCATCTTGATGCCATCACGCCACTGCAGCGCGGCTGATGGCTCCTCCACGACACCCCGTACAACGACAGGAGCACGCACCATGAGCACGCAGCCCTTCATCGGCGCCAAGGAATACTTCCCCGGCGTCGGCCGCATTCCGTTCGAGGGCAAGGGCTCGGACAATCCGCTTGCCTTCAAGGTCTACGATGCCAACCGGGTCATCGGTGGCAAGTCCATGCAGGAGCATCTGCGCTTCGCCGTGTGCTACTGGCACACCTTCTGCAATGCCGGGCACGATCCGTTCGGCCCGGGCACCCGCCAGTTCCCGTGGGAGGCCGCCTCGCCACTGGCCACGGCCGAAGCAAAGGTGGACGCGGCGTTCGAGTTCTTCACCAAGCTGGGCGTGCCGTACTGGTGCTTCCACGATATCGACCTGGCGCCGGATGCCGACGACATCGGCCAGTACCAGAAGAACCTCTCGCATATGGTGGGCCTGGCCAAGGCACGCCAGGAGGCCACCGGCGTCAAGCTGCTGTGGGGCACGGCCAACCTGTTCTCGCACCCGCGCTACATGAACGGCGCATCGACCAATCCCGACTTCGCGGTGGTCGCGCGTGCAGCCGTGCAGGTCAAGGCCGCCCTGGAGGCCACGGTCGAACTCGGTGGCGAGCACTACGTGTTCTGGGGCGGGCGCGAAGGCTATGCGTCGCTGGCCAATACCCAGATGAAGCGGGAGATCGAGCATTTCGCGCGCTTCCTGACCATGGCACGCGACTATGGCCGCAGCATCGGGTTGAAGGGCAACTTCCTGATCGAGCCCAAGCCGATGGAGCCGATGAAGCACCAGTACGACTTCGACAGTGCCACGGTGGTGGGCTTCCTGAAGGAACACGGGCTGGACAAGGACTTCAAGCTCAACATCGAGGCCAACCACGCCACGTTGTCCGGCCATACCTTCGAGCACGACCTGCAGGTCGCGTCCGATCATGGCCTGCTCGGCAGCATCGATGCCAACCGCGGCAACGCCCAGAACGGCTGGGACACCGACCAGTTCCCCAGCGATCTGTACGACACCGTGGGCGCAATGCTGGTCGTGCTGCGCCAGGGCGGGCTGGAGGGCGGGTTGAACTTCGATGCGAAGGTGCGCCGTGAGTCGACCGACCTGGAGGATCTGTTCATTGCCCATATCGGCGGCATGGATGCGTTCGCACGCGGGCTGGAGGTTGCCCATGCACTGCTGACCGAGTCGCCGTGGGAGCAATGGCGTGCGCAGCGCTACGCAAGCTTCGATTCCGGCGCCGGCCAGGATTTCGAGCGTGGCACGCTCAGCCTGCCGGACCTTGCGGCACTGGCCGCCCGCCTCGGCGAACCGCGCCAGGCCAGCGGCAAGCAGGAGCGTTACGAAAACCTGCTCAACCAGTACCTGCTGCGCTGAGCGCGGCCACGGTGCACTCAAGGGGATGGGGATGAACCAGGCAGCAGGCAGCGGTGAGAACACGCGGCTGATCGTACTGATCAGCGTGGTGGCGACGATTGGCGGTTTTCTGTTCGGCTTCGACAGCGGCGTGATCAACGGTACCCAGGATGGCCTGCACCAGGCGTTCCGGTCCGGTGAATGGATGCAGGGGTTCGAGATCGCGTCGATGCTGCTGGGCTGTGCGGTGGGCGCGTTCAGTGCAGGCCGGCTGGCCGATCGCCTGGGCCGCCGCAACGTGCTGATCCTGTCGGCAGTGATGTTCCTGCTGTCGGCACTCGGTGCCGGGGCGGCGGTCTCGTCGGCCTGGTTCATTGCCGCGCGGGTGGTGGGTGGATTCGCGGTCGGCGCGGCCAGCGTGATCTCGCCGGCCTACATTGCGGAGGTCGCTCCGGCCCGTTACCGCGGACGCCTGGCTACCGTGCAGCAGATCGCGATCATCACCGGCCTCACCGCCGCGTTCCTGTCCAACTACCTGCTGGCGGCCGCAGCGGGCGCGTCGACCGAACCGCTGTGGGGCGGGCAGGCCGCCTGGCGCTGGATGTTCTGGATGCAGGCCGCGCCATCACTGGTGTTCCTGCTGCTGTTGCTGACCATTCCGGAGAGCCCGCGCTACCTGGTGGTGAAACGACGCAAGGACGACGCCCTGCGGGTACTGACCCGGCTGCTGGGCAGCGACAAGGCCAGGGCCACGCTCGAGGAGATCGATGCCTCGCTGTCCAACGACCATCATCGCCCGCGACTGTCGGACCTGAAGAGCACGCTGACCGGGCGGATCCGCCCGATCGTGTGGGTCGGCGTCGGGCTGGCCTGCTTCCAGCAGCTGGTCGGCATCAACGTGGTGTTCTATTACGGCGCCGTGCTGTGGCAGGCGGTCGGCTTTTCCGAGAACGACGCACTGCTGATCAACGTGCTGTCCGGCGCACTGAGCATCGGCGCCTGCGTGGTCACCGTGCTGCTGATTGACCGGATCGGCCGCAAGCCCCTGCTGTGGTTCGGCTCGGCCGGGATGTCGCTGTCGCTTGCACTGGTGGTGGTGGCGTTTGCCAGCGGTTCGCTGGCCGACGGGCATCTGCAGCTGCCCGGCCGCATGGGCACGCTGGCGCTGGTGGCGGCCAATGCCTACGTCGTGTTCTTCAATCTGTCCTGGGGGCCGGTGATGTGGGTGATGCTGGGCGAGATGTTCCCGAACCAGATCCGGGGTTCGGCACTGGCGGTCGCCGGCGCGGCGCAGTGGACCTCCAACTTCGTGGTCACGGTGACGTTCCCGATGCTGCTGGCCGCGGCAGGGCTGGCAGCCACCTACGGCATCTACCTGGCCGCTGCCGTGATCTCGGTGATCTTCGTCGTCCGGCATGTGCACGAGACCAAGGGCAAGGAACTGGAGCAGATGGAAGGATGAGCGCCATGACATCGCAGACCTTCGTAAACCGCAGCGGCGCGCTGGTCGCCGCACTGATGCTGGGATTGCTCGGCTGCCGCGGCCAGGACCGGGCTGCCGCCGCCGCAGCCAACGACAACGATCCCTGGCCGGAGGTCACCTGGCCGCTGGCTGCGGACCCGGCACTGGAGAAGCGCATCACCGACCTGATGGCCGGCATGACGGTGGAGGACAAGGTCGGCCAGCTGGTGCAGGGTGACATCGCCAGCGTCACCCCCGACGATGTGCGCCGCTACCGGCTCGGCTCGATCCTGGCCGGTGGCAACTCCGATCCCGGTGGCCGCTATGACGCGTCGCCGGCCGAATGGCTGGCGCTGGCCGACGCCTTCTACGACGCCTCGATGGACACTTCGAAAGGCGGCAAGGCCATTCCGCTGCTGTTCGGCATCGATGCCGTGCACGGGCAGAGCAACATCATTGGCGCCACGTTGTTCCCGCACAACATCGGGCTGGGCGCCACGCGCAATCCGGGGCTGCTGCGGCAGATCGGTGGCATCACCGCGCTGGAGACCCGCGTCACCGGCATGGAATGGACGTTCGCGCCGACCGTTGCCGTACCCCAGGATGATCGCTGGGGACGCACCTACGAAGGCTACTCCGAATCGCCGGACGTGGTGGCCAGCTATGCCGCCGCCATGGTGGAGGGATTGCAGGGCAGGGTGGGAACGCCGGAGTTCCTCGATGGCCGCCATGTGATCGCCTCGGTGAAGCACTTCCTGGGCGATGGGGGCACCACTGACGGCAAGGACCAGGGCGACACCCGCATCAGCGAGTCAGATCTGGTGCGCATCCACGCCGCCGGATATCCGCCGGCAATCGCCGCCGGCGCGCAGACCGCGATGGCGTCGTTCAACAGTGTCAACGGCGAAAAGATGCATGGGCACCGGCATTACCTCACCGATGTGCTCAAGGGCCGCATGAACTTCGGTGGCTTCGTGGTGGGTGACTGGAATGGTCATGGACAGGTCAAGGGCTGCACCACCACAGACTGCCCGGCCACGATCAACGCGGGCCTGGACATGGCGATGGCCTCGGACAGCTGGAAAGGGTTCTACGATACGACGCTGGCTGCGGTGAAGGATGGGCGGATCACGCCGCAACGCCTGGACGATGCGGTGCGCCGGATCCTGCGGGTCAAGTTCCGCCTTGGGCTGTTCGAGGCCGGCAGGCCATCCACGCGGGCCGTCGGCGGGCAGTTCGCACTGATCGGCGCGCCGGCCCATCGCGCGGTTGCCCGGCAGGCCGTGCGCGAGTCGCTGGTCCTGCTGAAGAACCAGAACGGCCTCCTGCCGCTGTCGCCGAAGCAGCGGATCCTCGTGGCCGGCGACGGTGCCGACGATGTCGGCAAGCAGGCCGGCGGCTGGACGCTCAACTGGCAGGGCACCGGCACCACCCGCAAGGACTTCCCCAATGCGGACACGATCTACGAGGGCATCGCGCGCCAGGCCAGCGCGGCGGGTGGTGAAGCCGTGCTTGCCGTCGACGGACGCTATGCAGTGAAGCCCGACGTGGCGGTGGTGGTGTTTGGCGAAGACCCCTATGCCGAGTTCCAGGGAGACCGGCCGACGCTGGCCTACAAGCCCGGCAACGAAACGGACCTGGCGCTGCTCAAGCGGCTCAAGGCCGAAGGCATACCGGTTGTTGCGGTTTTCCTGAGCGGGCGACCGCTCTGGGTGAACCGGGAAATCAATGCCGCCGATGCCTTCGTGGCTGCATGGCTGCCGGGCTCGGAAGGCGCCGGCATTGCCGATGTGCTGCTGCGCGGAAGCGATGGCCGCGTGCAGCACGATTTCAAGGGCAAGCTCAGTTTCAGCTGGCCGCGCACTGCCACCCAGTACGCCAACAACGTGGGCCAGAAGGACTACGATCCGTTGTTTGCGTTCGGCTTCGGCCTGACCTACGCCGACAACGGCGACCTGGCCGCGCTGCCGGAGGCATCGGGCGTGACCGGCAACGAAGGCGCGACCGGCGTCTTCTTCGCGCGTGGTGACGCAGGCCCTGGCATGGCACTGCGGCTCGAGGATGCCGCTGGCCAGGGCCTGACCGTGACCCGCGTACCGGACGCATTGCCCGATGACCGGCTGAAGATCACCGGCGTGGATCATCTGGCGCAGGAGGACGGGCGACGCCTGGCCTGGTCGGGCAAGGGCGAGGCCGTCGCTGCACTGCAGTCGCACACGGCGCTGGACCTGCAGCGCGAATCCAACGGCGACCTGATGCTGCTGACCACGCTACGGGTGGACGCAGCCCCGAAGGGTGAGGCGTGGCTGTCGGTGGGCTGCAGTGCGGGCTGCTCGGCGCGCGTCGCCATCGGGCCGGCGTTGGCGGCGCTTCCACAGGGCCAGTGGAAGCGTGTCGGCGTGCCGCTGAAGTGCCTGGCCAGGGCGGGTGCAAGGATGGACGCGATCGACCGACCGTGGTCGGTGGTGACGGGCGATGCGATGACGATCTCCGTGTCACGCGTCGCGCTGGGTGCGCTGAACGAAGCCGAGGTCACCCTCGGATGCGGAGCATGATGCCTGCGCTACCGCCGCCGGGGCGGCGCGGCGACCGAATCGCGTGCGATCAGCCGATGCGGCATCACATGATCGCGCAGCACCGTTGCGTCCGCCGCCGGACGGCGGATGGTGCGCAGCAGGATGTCGACGGCCGCGTTGGCCATCGAGGCGATGGGCTGGTGGATCGTGGTCAGTTCCGGCCACACGGTGGTGGCGGCCGAGGTGTCATCGAAACCCACGACCGACAGGTCGCGCGGCACTTCCAGCCCGCGCCGGTGCGCGACGGAGATGGCGGCAGCGCCCATGTCGTCGTTGCTGGCGAAAATCGCGGTCGGTGGGCGGCGTTGGGACAACAGCTTTTCGGCGGCAGCCAGGCCGGACCGGTAGGTGTAGTCACCGTGCTGGACCAGGCCAGGCTCCACCGCCAGCCCGGCCTCGCGCAGGGCGGTGACGAAGCCGTCGTAGCGGAGCGCACTTGCGCTCAGGTCATCGCGCCCACGGATGAAACCGATGCGGGTGTGTCCCTGCCGAAGCAGGTGATCGGTCATTTCCTTGCCGGCACTGAAATCGTCGATGCGGACGCAGGACAGGGCCTCGCTCAGGCGCCCCGATGCGATGGCCACGACCGGAATGCCTGCCTTGACCAGTTCGCTTACGGCGGCCTGCGATTCGCACAGGGGTGGCGGCAGGATCACCCCGTCGACGCGTCCGGCGAGCGCACGCGCCGCCTTGCGTTCGGATTCGGCATCCAGGTTGTCCCAGTAGTCGATGACCAGCTGGATGGCGGAACTGGAGGCGACGCGCAGCAGGCCCACCAGCAGTTCGCGCAGGTAGGCGCCGCTGGGGTTGGTGTAGATCAGCGCAATGCGCGTGTGCTGTGCGGCGGCCAGCGAACTGGCGGCAAGATTGGGTGTATAGCCGAGCTCACGCACGGCGCGCAGCACGCGCTCGCGGGTGACGTCGCGCACCTTGCCCTGGTTGATCACCCGCGACACGGTCATCGGCGAAACGCCGGCAAGGGCCGCAACCTCGTCGATCGTCACGCCTGCGGTTCTGCGGCGAACCGATTTCTTCGGCTTGTCCAATGCACGATCCCTTTGTTCTTGGTGGCGCTGCCGCGCGGGTTCGAAGGACGATGATGCGCCGCCCCGGGCCCGGACGTAGTTTACAAAGGCGCATGTTAACGCCGTTGTTGCGTGCTGTCGGCACGCGCCTGTGCGCCGTGCTCGCACTGCTGGCCTGTGCTGGCGGGGCAGGGGCGGAGGATGGCTACAGGCTGTGGATGCGCTACCAGCCGGTTGCCACAACGGTCGCTGCCGTCTACCGGCGGCAGCTGGCCGAAGTGGTGGCGCCGGATGGCACGCCGATGCAGCGCGCCACCCGCGACGAGCTTGCGCGGGGCCTTTCTGGATTGCTGGAAACGGCCCCGCCAATGCGAACGGCAATCACTACTGACCATGCCCTGGTGCTGGGTACGCCGCAGTCTTCGGCGCTGGTTGCCGCGTTCGGCAACGAGATCGCCACGTTGGGCGACGAGGGCTTCCTGATCCGGCAGGTCCGGACCGGGGGGCGCGATGTGCTGCTGGTGGCGGCACGCCGGGATGTCGGCGTGCTGTATGGCATGTTCCACCTGCTGCGCCTGTTGCAGCGTGGCATGCCGCTGCAGGGCCTGGACGTGCGGGAGTCGCCGCGGGTCGCACTGCGCGTGCTCGACCATTGGGACAACCTGGACCGCTACGTCGAGCGTGGCTATGCGGGCAGCTCGCTATGGGACTGGCAGACGTTGCCGCAATGGCGTGACCCGCGCTACACCGACTACGCCCGTGCCAACGCCTCGCTCGGCATCAACGGCACCGTCCTCAACAACGTCAATGCCAGTGCGATGAGCCTGTCGCCGGCCTATCTGGCCAAGGCCGCAGCGCTGGCCGACCTGTTCCGCCCCTATGGCATCCGGGTCTACCTGAGCGCGCGCTTCAGTGCGCCCATCGAGCTCGGCGGCCTGGCAACGGCCGATCCCCTGGATCCGGCTGTGCGGCGCTGGTGGCGCGACAAGGTCGATGAGATCCATGCGCGCATTCCGGATTTCGGCGGATTCCTGGTCAAGGCGAACTCGGAGGGGCAACCCGGCCCGCAGGATTACGGTCGTTCCCATGCCGACGGCGCCAACCTGCTGGCCGACGCGCTGGCGCCCTACAACGGCGTGGTGATGTGGCGGGCCTTCGTGTATTCGCACGAGGTTCCCGAAGATCGCGCCAAGCAGGCGTACAGCGAGTTTGTCGGGCTGGACGGTGCCTTCCGCCCCAACGTGATCGTGCAGGTGAAGAACGGCCCCATCGACTTCCAGCCGCGCGAGCCGTTCCATCCGCTGTTCGGCGCGATGCCACGCACGCCGCTGATGATGGAACTGCAGATCACCAAGGAATACCTGGGTTTTGCGACGCACCTGGTCTACCTGGGAACGCTCTACGAGGAAGTGCTGCAGGCCGACACCCATGCCCGCGGCGAGGGCTCCACGGTTGCCCGCGTGATCGATGGCTCGCTGGAGGGCCACGCACTGACCGGTATTGCCGGCGTCGCCAACATCGGCGTGGACCGTACCTGGAGTGGCTCGCACTTCGACCAGGCCAACTGGTACGCCTTCGGCCGGCTGGCCTGGAACCCGCAGCAATCCGCGCGCGCGATTGCCGAAGACTGGGCAGCGTTGACGTTCTCGCCCGACCCGCAGGTGACCGGCCCGATCGTGCGGATGATGATGGACTCGCGCGAGGCGGCAGTGGATTACATGACGCCGCTGGGCCTGCACCACCTGATGGCACGCGGCCATCACTACGGCCCCGGCCCCTGGGTGGACGGAGGCCCACGTGCGGACTGGACGTCGGTGTACTACCACCGCGCAGACAGCCAGGGCATCGGTTTTGACCGCAGCGCCGGCGGAAGCAACGCAGTAGGCCAGTACGCCCCGCAGGTCGCCGAGATCTACGGCGATTCCGCGCGGGTGCCCGAGTCGCTGCTGCTGTGGTTCCATCATGTGCCGTGGGACCGCCGCATGCGCTCGGGCAGGACGCTCTGGGATGAGCTGGTCGGGCGCTATTCGCGCGGTGTGCGCCAGGTGCGCTCGATGCAGGACACCTGGGCAGCCCTGCGCGACCGGATCGATCCGCAGCGGCATCGGCACGTCGCGGCGTTCCTGCAGATCCAGCACGATGAAGCGCAATGGTGGCGTGACGCCAGCGTGGCGTACTTCCAGTCGCTCAGTGGCCGCCCGCTGCCCGCCGGCGAACAGCCACCGCCGCAGCCATTGTCGTACTACCAGGCCTTGCAGTTTCCGTCCGCACCGGGGGATGGCCGATGAGCAGGTTCGGAGCAGTCGGGTGTGCGCTGTTGATGATGGCTGCGGCAGTGGTGGCGATGCCGGCCGCGGCGCGGGAAACGACGGGATTGCTGCATCCGCTGTTCAGCGATCACGCCGTCCTGCAGCGTGACCGGCCCATTGTGGTCTGGGGGCACGCAGGCCCTCGGCAGCCGGTTTCCGTGACGTTTGCCGGGCAGGCGGTAAGCACCCGGGCGGACGCCGCAGGCGGCTGGCAGGCAACGCTGCCCCCGGTGGCCGCGGGCGGTCCGCACACGCTGGAAGTAAGCGCCGGGACACGTCGGGAGATGGCGCGCGATGTGCTGGTCGGCGACGTATGGCTGTGTTCGGGCCAGTCGAACATGGAGTTGCCGGTGTGGCGCTCGCTCAACGCAGCCAGCGAGATCGCCGCAGCCACGATGCCACGGATCCGGCTGTTCACCGTGCCGCAGCACGCCGCCGTGCAGGCACAGGAGAGCTTCAACGGCAGCACTGCCTGGACATCGGCAACGCCTGATACGGCGCGCGATTTCTCCGCCACCTGCTTCTACTTCGCGCGCGAACTGCAGCGCACGGTCGACGTGCCGATGGGGCTGATCGAGGCAGCGTGGGGTGGCTCGCGGATCGAGGCCTGGACCAGCGTTGGTGCGCTGCGCGGGCAGGGCGGCCTGGACGAGGCCCTCGATATCCTCGCGCGGTCTGCGCGTGATCCGCTGGAGGCACGCGCAGCCTGGGGCCGCTACTGGCAGCACTGGTGGGCCACACGCGAGGGCACGCTGCCCGGCGACGCCCCATGGCGCGCGGATGCCGATGACCGAGGATGGTCGCGCGCACCGGCCACACTGGGCGCATGGGAGCGTTGGAACGTGCCCGCGCTTGCCGATTACAACGGTATGGTCTGGTATCGCACGCAGGTGGTGCTGAGCGCTGAACAGGCTGCACGCGGCGCCACCCTGGAGCTGGGATCGGCCGACGAGGCGGACGTGACCTGGGTGAACGGCGTCTCCGTGGGCAGCCAGTACGGCACCGGCGAGAGGCGCTACCCGTTGCCCAGCGGCCTGCTGAAGGCAGGGTCCAACAGCATTGCGGTCAACGTGCTCGACACCTACGGTGAAGGCGGCCTGGCTGGCCCCGCCACGGCATACGGCCTGCAGTTCGACAACGGCGATCGGGTGGCACTGCAGGGTCCGTGGAAGTACCGGGTGGCGCCGGGCCAACAGGCGCCGCCATTCGCCCCCTGGCAGGCCGCCACCGGGTTGTCGACGCTGTACAACGGAATGATCGCACCGCTCGGCGCTTTCGGGCTGCGCGGCATGCTGTGGTACCAGGGTGAATCGAACACCGGTGATGGCGCGGCGTACGCGGCGCGGTTGCGTGCGCTGCGCGACGATTGGCGGCGTCAGTTCGGTGCGCGCACGCCACTGCTGCTCGCGCAGCTGGCCAGCTATGGCCAGGCACCGGTTTCGCCCGCCGATAGCGGTTGGGCGCAGGTGCGCGAGGCGCAGCGGCGCGTCGCAGCCGAGGATGCGCAGAGCGGGCTCGCCATCGCCATCGACATCGGCGATGCCTACGACATCCACCCGCCGAACAAGCAGGAGCTCGGGCGCCGCCTGGCGCGCGTGGCCCGCCACGTGGTGTACGGCGAGCAGGATCTGGCACCGTCAGGTCCGCGGGCGGTAACGGCCGTGCGGACGCCCACGGCCGTGGCCATTGCGTTCGAGGATGTCGAAGGCGCGCTCACCGCAAGCGGTTCGCTGCGTCCGATCGGCTTTGAACTGTGCGAGGCCAAGGGCCATGCGCGCCACTGCGAGTACGCCGACGCCGAACTGGATGCGCGCCGGATCCTGCTGCGCGGCCCACGGTCGACGCACGCAACGCACGTCCGCTACTGCTGGGCCGATGGCCCGGTGTGCACGCTGCGCGATCGCAGCGGGGCGCCGGCCGGCCCGTTCGAACTTCCCATTGCCGAAGCCGAGGCCCGACGATGATGACGTTGTCCACGCAGTCCCCTCTGGCCCGCGACAGGGCCGGCCTGAGGTCGATGGCGCGCCGCCTGCTGGGGGCGTTGTTCCTGCTGTCGGCCGCTGCCACCCGGGCCAGCGCGCCGCCGGACGCTCCGCCGGTGTACTTCGACTGGTTCGAGTACCGCGGCGATGACCAGGCGTTTGAAGTGCCGCTGCCGGCCGGCCATTACCGCAATCCCGTCCTGGCCGGCTTCCATGCCGATCCCAGCATCGTGCGCGCGAACGGCCGGTTCTATCTGGTCAATTCCAGCTTCACCTACTTCCCGGGCATTCCGGTGTTCGAGAGTGCTGACCTGGTGCACTGGAAGCAGATCGGCAATGTGATTGACCGCCCCACGCAGCTGGATTTCGACGGGCTGAGCGTCTCGCGCGGCATCTTTGCCCCCACAATCGAGTACCACGACGGGGTCTTCTACGTGGTGACCACGGCCACCGACAGCGGCGGCAACTTCATTGCCACTGCGCGCGACCCGGCCGGGCCGTGGTCCGATCCGCACTGGCTGCCCGGCATCGATGGCATCGATCCATCACTGTTTTTCGACGACGACGGCAAGGTGTACCTGATCAACAACGATGCACCGCCCGGTCCGCCGCGCTACGACGGGCACCGCGCCATCTGGATGCAGCAGATCGATCTGGCGGCATTCAAGCCGGTCGGGCCACGCCGGGTGCTGGTTGATGGAGGCGTGGAGCCAGCGAAGAATCCGATCTGGATCGAGGGACCGCACATCTACAAGCGGGAGGGCTGGTATTACCTGTCCGACGCTGAAGGGGGTACCGGGCCGCAGCATTCGCAGGTGGTGCTGCGCAGCCGCACGGTGTGGGGACCCTACGTTGCCTATGCGGGCAATCCGATCCTGACCCAGCGCGAACTGCCGGACGACCGTCCGCTTCCGATCACCAATGCCGGCCACGCCGACCTGGTCGAAGGCCCGGATGGCTCGTGGTGGGCGGTGTTCCTGGCCAGCCGCAACTATCAGAAGCGCCACTACAACACCGGGCGCGAGACCTACCTGTTGCCGGTGCGCTGGCAGGATGGCTGGCCGCAGATCCTGCCGACCGACCAGGCCATTCCCTACGTGGCCGAGGCGCCGTCATGGATGCAGGGCGAGGCATCGCAGGCCCCGTCGACCGGCAATTTCGTGGCGCGCGACAATTTTGATGGCCCAGCGCTCGATCGCCAGTGGCTGCGCGTGCGCGTGCCCAGGCATGCCTGGGCTGACCTGCACAAGCGCCCCGGCATGCTGGCCGTGCACCCGCTTGCCGAGGATCTGGACACGTTGCGCAATCCGGCATTTCTCGGCCGGCGCCAGCAGCACCTGCGCTTTGAGGCGAGCACCGCGATGACCCCGCCAGCCCCCGGTGTCGCCGCCGGTCTGGCGGCGTTCCAGAGCGAGGCGTACTGGTACTTCCTCGGCGTTCGTGACCTTGGCGGGGGGCGCCTCTCGCTCTTCCTCGAAGCGCGTGACGGGGGTGGCAGCACGCGGACGCTGGCCAGCCATGACGTGCCGGCGTCTGCAGCGCTGCGCCTGAAGATTGCCGGCAACGAGGGCGACTACGCGTTCTCGTTCGACACCGGCGACGGGCAGGGCTGGCAACTGCTCGCAGGCGACGTGGACGGCACCGTTCTGAGTACGGACCGGGCAGGCGGCTTCGTGGGTGCACTGCTGGGTCCCTTCGCGCGCGACGAGCGCACCGGGAGAAGCAAATGAGACTGTCGATTTCGTCCAGGGCCCGCCGCCGTACGTGGCGTGGACGGGCCACCGTGTTCGTCCTGAGCTGCGTGGCGGCCGCCGCATCCGCGGCCGCGCCACGGCCCTGGCTGGATGTCTCGGCAAGCTTCGAGCAACGGGCCGCCGCACTCGTCGCGCAGATGACCCTGGAAGAGAAGGCCGCGCAGATGCAGAATGCCGCGCCGGCAATCGAACGGCTGGGTGTGCCCGCCTACGACTGGTGGAATGAGGGGTTGCATGGCGTGGCACGGGCAGGGCAGGCCACGGTGTTTCCGCAGGCAATCGGCCTGGCCGCGACCTTCGATGTACCGTTGATGGGGCAGGTGGCCACGACCATCAGCGACGAGGCCCGCGCAAAGCACCACCAGTTCCTCCGCGAAGGCGCGCATGGCCGTTACCAGGGCCTGACCTTCTGGTCGCCGAACGTCAACATCTTCCGCGACCCGCGCTGGGGTCGCGGACAGGAGACCTACGGCGAGGATCCCTACCTCACCGCGCGCATGGGCGTGGCCTTCGTACGCGGCCTGCAGGGCGACGACCCCGTCTACCGCAAGCTGGACGCCACCGCCAAGCACCTGGCCGTGCACAGCGGACCGGAGGCCGACCGCCATCACTTCGATGCACGCCCCAGCCGGCGCGACCTCTACGACACCTACCTGCCGGCGTTCGAGGCGCTGGTGAAGGAAGGCGAAGTGGATGCGATCATGGGCGCCTACAACCGCGTTTTCGGCGAGTCCGCCAGCGCCAGCCGCTTCCTGCTGCGTGATCTGCTGCGACGCGACTGGGGCTTCAAGGGCTACGTGGTCTCGGACTGCTGGGCCATCGTCGATATCTGGAAGCACCACCGTATCGTCACCACGCGCGAAGCCGCCGCGGCGCTGGCGGTCAGGAACGGCACGGAGCTGGAATGCGGCCAGGAGTACGCAACGCTGCCTGCGGCAGTGCGCCAGGGGCTGATCAGCGAAGCGGAGATCGACGATGCGGTAACCCGCCTGTTCACCGCACGGATGCGCCTGGGCATGTTCGATCCGCCGGAGCGGGTGCGCTGGGCGCGCATTCCGGCCTCGGTGAACCAGGCGCCGGCCCATGATGCGCTCGCGCTCAAGGCCGCGCAGGCCTCGCTGGTGCTGCTGAAGAACGATGGCATCCTGCCGCTGTCGCGCGACACCAAGCGCATTGCCGTGGTTGGACCCACCGCCGACGACACCATGGCGCTGCTCGGCAACTACTTCGGCACACCGGCCGCGCCGGTCACGATCCTGCAGGGCATACGCGAGGCGGCCAAGGGCGCTGAGGTGCGGTATGCGCGTGGTGTGGACCTGGTGGAAGGGCGCGACGATCCCGGTGCAACGCCGTTGATCGAGCCGACCTTCCTGCGGCCCTCGGCGGACTCGCCCGAGCGCGGCCTGCGCGGCGAGTACTTCCGCACGCCCGACCTGTCTGGCACTCCGGCCCTGGTGCGTACCGACGCGCAGATCGGCTTCCGCTGGGACCGGGGCTCGCCGACCGACAACCTGCTGGCACGCGGCGAAGCGGCACCGGGGCAGGGGATTCCCAACGACCGCTTCAGCATCCGCTGGAGCGGCCAGCTGCTGCCCCCCGTGTCCGGTCGCTACCGGCTGGAGGTGGCCGGCGATGATGGCTACCGCCTGTACCTTGACGGCAAGCGTGTGATCGATCACTGGGTGAACACGGATCGCCTGCATGCCGAGGGTGTCGAACTCGACCTGCAGGCGGGGCGTGCCTATGACCTGAAACTGGAATACTACGATGACCAGCGCGATGCCGGCGTGCGCCTGGGGTGGCGCATGCCCGGTGCCAAGGCGCCGTTCGATGAAGCGCTCGATGCTGCACGCGAGGCCGATGTGGTGGTGTTCGTCGGTGGACTCACCGGCGATGTCGAAGGCGAGGAAATGACGGTCAACTATCCGGGCTTTGCCGGTGGCGACCGCACCGACCTGCGGTTGCCCGCGCCGCAGCGCACCCTGCTGGAGGCCCTGCACGCTACCGGCAAGCCGGTGGTGATGGTACTCACCGGCGGCTCGGCCATCGCGGTGGACTGGGCGCAGGCGCATCTGCCGGCGATCCTGATGAGCTGGTACCCCGGGCAGCGCGGCGGCACCGCCGTCGGCCAGGCGCTGTTCGGCGATGTCAATCCCGCTGGCCGTTTGCCGGTCACGTTCTACCAGGCCGGCGAAGCAATGCCGGCATTCGAAGACTACGCCATGGAGGGCCGCACCTACCGCTACTTCCACGGTACGCCGCTGTATCCGTTCGGTCACGGTCTGTCGTATACGCGATTCGACTATGGAACGCTGCGCCTCGATGCAGACAGCCTCCGCGCCGATGGCCGCCTGGGCGTGGCGGTGGATGTGGCCAACGCAGGCACGCGCAGCGGTGACGAAGTGGTACAGCTGTACGTGCGGCGCGAACACGCCGGTGGCGGTGATGCCGTGCAGGAACTGCGCGGCTTCCAGCGGGTCCATCTGGCTCCGGGCGAACGCCGCACGGTGACGTTCACCCTGGAGGCAGCGCAGGCCCTGCGCCACTATGACCAAGCGCGTGCGGCGTACGCGGTGCAGCCCGGTGCCTACGAGGTCAGGGTAGGGGCGTCCAGTGCCGATATTCGTGCGCAGGGCAGGTTCACCGTGGTGCCCGCGCATGACTGATCGCCCTCGTTGGCATCGATTCCCCTTCGACCAGATCCCTTTTCCAGGACGTCCGCTGCATGGCAAGCACTGAACACGCGCTGTCGGTTCGCGAGAAGCTCGGCTACAGCCTGGGCGATCTCGCTGCCAACCTGATCTTCCAGACCCTGATCACCTACCTGGCATTCTTCTACACCGACGTCTACCGCCTGCCAGCGGCGACCGCGGCCACGATCATCTTTGTGGTCGGCCTGCTGGGCGCGTTCGTGTTCACGCCGTTGATCGGCATCGCGGCTGACCGAACGTCCACCCGTTGGGGCCGCTTCCGCCCGTGGATCCTGTGGACGGCCATCCCCTTTGGCGTACTGTCCCTGCTGGCGTTCAGCACCCCGGACCTGGGCGAGCGCGGAAAGGTGATCTATGCACTGGGCACCTACGCGCTGCTGGTCTGTGTTTACGCCGCGAACAACCTGCCGTACTCGGCGCTGAGCGGCGTGCTGACCGGCAGCATGGCCCAGCGCAACAGCCTTTCGGCTTACCGCTTCGTGGCCGTGATGATCGCGCAGTTCATCATCCAGGTGCTGCTGATGCCGCTGGTGCTGATTCTGGGTGACGGCGACCGGGTGCGCGGCTTCGAACAGGTCATGACCGCCTTCGCACTGATCGGAACAGTGTTCTTCCTGATCACCTTCGCCACCACCCGCGAACGCATCGTACCGACGCGCGAGCAGACCGGCGGCATAGTGCAGGACCTGTCGGACCTGCTGCACAACCGCCCGTGGCAGGTGATGCTGGCGCTGACCGTGCTGGTGTTCATCAACCTGGCGTTGAAAGGCGGCACCTACATCTATTACTTCCAGTACTACATGAGCGAAGCGGCGCTGGCCGGCTTTCTGGAAAACTCAGGCTTCAACGGCCTGATCCGTGCATTGAATGGCGCCCTCGCCAGCGCCGGTTTCGCGGCGTTCACCTGGCCGAAGGACGCGGCCACCTCGGCGTTCAGCCTGTTCAACGCGTGCGGCATCCTCTGCATGATCCTGGGTATTGGTGCATCACGGCGGCTGGCGGATCGCTTCGGCAAGCGCGATGTCTTCGGTGGCGCCTTGTCTGTCTCGACCCTGTTCCTGCTGGCCTTCTACCTGTTCCCACCCACGGCGGTGGCGGTGGCGTTCGCAGCCTTCATGCTGCATGGCTTCTGCTATGGCATCACCATCCCGCTGCTGTGGGCGATGATCGCCGACGTCGCGGACTACTCCGAGTGGAAGAACCATCGCCGGGCCACTGCGATCATCTTCTCGGCGATGCTGTGTGGCCTGAAGATCGGCCTCAGCGTGGGCGGCGCACTGGTCGCCGCGATCCTTGCCCACTACGGCTACCAGGCAGGCCTGGTGCAGCAGCCTGAGGCCGTGGTGCAGGGCATCCGCCTGACCGTAAGCGTCTATTGCTCCCTTCCGTTCCTGCTCGCCGTGGCGCTGCTGTTCTTCTACCGGATCGACAAGCGCGCGGAAACGCGCATCGAGCAGGATCTCCACCTGCGTCGCCGTTCCGCCGACGCCTCCGCGTAACGCCAAAATGACAACCATGATCGACCTCTCTGCCGGTGAAGACGGCCAGGCCAGCGAAGCCCGTCTTGCGCAGCTCAGCGCACACGCCATTTCGCAACCGCTGGTGACCCACATCTACACGGCCGACCCTTCGGCGCACGTGTTCGAGGGACGCCTGTACATCTATCCGTCGCACGACATCGACGGTGGCCAGCCCTTCGACGATGAAGGCGGCCATTTCGGCATGCAGGATTACCATGTGCTGAAGATGGATACGCCCAACGGCACTGCCGTCGATTGCGGCATGGCGTTGCACGTGCGCGACGTGCCCTGGGCGCGGAAACAGATGTGGGCCCCCGACGCTGCCTGCCGCGATGGCCGCTACTACCTCTACTTCCCGGCCAAGGACGCCGAGGGCCGGTTCCGCATCGGCGTGGCAATCGGTGCGCGACCGGAGGGCCCGTTCGTGCCCCAGCCGGAGCCGATCAAGGGCGCGTACTCGATCGACCCGGCCGTGTTCGAGGACGACGATGGCAGCCACTACCTGTACTTCGGCGGCATCTGGGGCGGGCAGCTGCAGAAGTATCGTGACAACCAGTACAGCGAAGCGCACGAGGAACCCGAGGGCAGCGCGCCGGCCCTGGGGCCGCGCGTGGGCCGCCTGGATGCCGGCATGACCGAGCTGGCCGAGCCTACCCGCGAAGTGCAGATCCTGGATGAGCATGGCCAGCCGCTGCGTGCGGACGACCACGCGCGCCGCTTCTTCGAAGGCCCGTGGCTGCACAGGTACCAGGGTCGCTACTACCTGTCGTACTCCACTGGCAACACCCACCAGCTGTGCTACGCCGTGGGAGACAGCCCGTACGGGCCGTTCACCTATGCTGGCGTGATCCTCACCCCCGTGGTCGGTTGGACCACCCACCACTCCATCTGCCAGTTCCAGGGACAGTGGTACCTGTTCTATCACGATGCGCTGATGTCCGGCGGCATTACCCACCTGCGCTCGGCCAAGTGCACGCCGCTGCACATGGAGCCGGACGGAAGCATCCGCACGATCAATCCCTATGGGGCCTGAGCGCATGTTGCCGAGGGATGATGCGCTGGCCCCGCTGCCGGCCGGTCAGCTGCACTGGCTGAGATGCGGCGAACTGGAGGTTGCGCTCGCCGCATCGGCGGGCGGGCGCATCGCGCACCTGCGTTACCGGGGCGTGGAATGGCTGGTGGACGCGCAGGAGACCGGGGCGGCGGCGATCGCCTGGGGCTGCTACCCGATGGTGCCGTGGGCCGGGCGCATCCGCCGTGGACAGTTCCGTTTTGACGGCAGGCCGCATCGGCTGCCGCTCAACTTCGACGGGCATGCCATCCATGGGGTGGGCTTCTCGCGACCCTGGCAGATCGACCGGCTCGATGCGGCCGCAGCCGAGGTGTCGCTGCAGCTGCCGCGCGACAGCTACTGGCCCTTCGGTGGCATTGCCATGCTGGAACTGCGGTTGCAGGGGCACACCCTGCAGCTGCGCCTTTCGGTCCAGGCCGGCGAGCAAGCGATGCCGGCGGTGCTGGGCTGGCACCCCTGGTTCAGGAAGCCGGACCGGTTGCTGTTCAATCCTCGCGCGATGTATCCGCGGGACAGGGAAGGTATTGCCACGCTGCCCCACGTGGAGCCCACCACCGGCCCCTGGGATGACTGCTTCGTTGCCGACGGTGACATCACGCTGGTACGCGAAGGCCAACGCCTGCGGCTGAGGTCGGACCACGACCACTGGGTGGTCTACGACGCTGCGCCGCACGCCACCTGTGTCGAACCGCAGAGTGGCCCGCCGGACGGCTTCACGCTGGCGCCGCACCGGCTGGAGCCTGGCCAGCGCCTCGCGTTGACGTTCGAACTGGCGTGGGTGGCGGACAGCAGCTGAAGCCCGGCCGGAGTGTCGGTACGCCGCCCGGAGCGGGTGTGGACCCTGGTGCCTGGCACGGGCTGCGCCTCACCACCACGTGCGATCTGCTACAGGTTCCAGTCAACCCGCATGCCCGCGATCAGTGCATTCGGCAGGTCCCGCTGCCGCGCAGGTTCGTTGAACGGGTCCGGATGCACGATGTAGTGCAGGTTCGGTGCAATCCTGAGCTGCGGGGTGAGCTGGATGCCATAGCTCAGCTCCATCATCACCTGGCTTCCGTGCGGGGTGCCGCTGCCGCCGGCGGCAGCGCGGGCCAGGCGGAGGTTCTCCAGCGCGATGCCGCTGTACTTCTGCCGGGTGACGACGAAGCCGATGCTGTCCTGCGGCCGGCGGGCGAACGTGCCTTTCTGCACAAGCCCGGCCTGCAGGAAGTGATCCTCGATCAGCTGCCCGGAGGTACCCTTGAGCGCGGCGCCGAAAAGGGTCAGGCCGCGACCATTGCCATCGCCGGTAAGCTGCTGCTCGAAGCGCGCGAACGCACCGGAGCGACCGTGGCGTGCCGCGTACTCCTGGCCACTGAGCAGCGCGGGAATGCCGTTGGCATCGCGCAGCGGATCGCGATAGGTCGAGTTGTCCTGCCAGCCACCGAGTTCGTAGCGGGCATTCAGTCGTGCCGAAGCCGGGCTGCGCCAGCCGATCGTGTAGGGCACGATCCACCCGGTGGCCTGGTTCGTATTCCACTTCAGGCCATGCTGGCCATCCTCGGCCTGGCTGGGATCGACCTGGTAGGCACCGATGCGGACATAGACATCGGGCGTCACCCAGGCCGTGGCGTCGGCCATCCAGCTCGACCCCGGCCACCAGGTGAAGTTGCTGGTGCGGAAAACGTAGGTCGGGTTGCCGCACGCCGAGTTGCCCTGGAAGTACTGGCACAGCTCCGACCCGAGGTGGTGGATGTTGGCGACGCTGCGACCGGCCTCCAGCACCAGCCGGTCGTTGAACAGCTTCTGTTCCAGGGTCAGGTTGGCCAGGCGGGTCCCCTGGCCGCCGTAGATTTCCTGCACCGAGGTGCTGTTGCCGGTGCTGCTGTTGGCGAGGTTGGTGCCGTGGCGATTGATGCCATAGGCCTTGATCGTGGCCCCCCGCCAGCCGAACGCAGCGTCGAGGTCAACATCGGCGCCGAACATCAGCTGGCCGGCGTAAGCGGTGCCGCTGTGCTTGCCGCCATCGAGCGTGGCGGCCGCCTCGCCGGTGTAAGCCAGCTTGGGAGTGAGGACATCACTCGCGTTGGCAGCTACGGTCAGTGAGGGCAGGGTCAGCAGGATCGCTACCGGCACCAGGCGGCAGGAAGGGCAGGTCATGGGCGGGGTTCCTTTTACAGGGTGGGGGCCGTGACCGGCTTCTTGAGGATGCGCAGTGCAATCGCGGTGACCGCCACGCCGGCCAACAGCGCCAGCAGGTAGACACCAAGATGGGTGACCGCGTTCGGGATCGGCAGCACGAACACACCGCCGTGCGGCACCTTCAACTCGACGCCTGCGGCCATCGAGATCGCACCGGCCACGGCCGAGCCGAGGATCAGCGCAGGAATGGTGCGCAGCGGATCGCGTGCCGCGTAGGGAATAGCCCCCTCGGTCACGAAGCTCAGGCCGAGCACGCCGGCGGCACCGGCAGTGCCGCGCTCCTCGGCAGTGAAGCGGTTGCTGAACAACCACGTCGCCAGCGCGATGCCCAGCGGTGGC
The DNA here is from genome assembly GCF_029842485.1 of Stenotrophomonas sp. GD03777. Classification (NCBI taxonomy): domain Bacteria; kingdom Pseudomonadati; phylum Pseudomonadota; class Gammaproteobacteria; order Lysobacterales; family Lysobacteraceae; genus Stenotrophomonas; species Stenotrophomonas sp. GD03777. The sequence continues at coordinate 145,717 of NZ_JAOCGL010000001.1, read as the reverse complement.
GTCATGCCGCCGATCATGGTCGCCGCCATCGGCGTGTAGACCTGGCTGGAAATCAGGGCGGTGGAGAAGGCGTAGGACGCCTTGTTGACCGGTCCACCCATGTCAACGGCCATCATGCCGCCCAGCAGCAAACCGAGCAGGATCGCGCTGCTGCCCTCCATGCCGCGCAGCCAGTCGGTCAGCCAGGCCAGCAGTGCGGCCACCGGCGTGCCGATCACGTACATCATCAGCAGGCCGACCAGCAGCGTGCCCAGCACCGGCAGGATCAGCACCGGCTTGAGGCCTTCCAGGCTGCGCGGCAGGCGCAGCGCACGGTTGATCCAGTGCACGCCATAGCCGGCGATGAAGCCCGCCAGGATGCCGCCGATGAAACCTGCGTCCATGTTGACCGCAACCAGCCCGCCGATCATGCCGGGCGCGATGCCGGGGCGGTCGGCGATGGAGTAGGCGATGTAGCCGGCAAGCGCCGGCACCATCAGCATGAAACCGGACTTGGCGCCGATCTGGAACAGCGACCAGGCCAGCGTTCCCTTGTGGGCATCGTCGAAGGCATAGATGCCGCCGAGCGCGAACGCCAGGGCGATCAACAGGCCGCCGGCTGTCACGAAAGGCAGCATGAACGACACCCCGGTCATCAGGTGCTTGTAAGGGCCGGCGCTCTTGTTCTTTTCTGCGGTACGGCCCGAAGCCGCTGTCCCCGCGTGCACGCCGGCCTCGGCCAGCGCCTTGCGGATCAGGTTCTGGCCGTCATTGATCGCCGGCTTGGTACCACTCTTGAACAGGCGCTTGCCAGCGAAACGCGCCAGATCGACTTCGCGGTCGGCGGCGATCAGCACCACATCGGCAGCGGCGATTTCCGCATCGCTCAACGCATCCTGCGCGCCGACCGAGCCCTGTGTTTCCACCCGGATCGCATGGCCCAGCGCTTTGGCAGCCTGTTGCAGGCCTTCTGCCGCCATGAAGGTGTGAGCGATGCCGGTGGGGCAGGAGGTGACGGCAACGATGCGCTTGCCAGCCCCGGTGGCGGGGACACTGGCCGGCGCGGCTGCGAGCGGTGCAAGCGCGGCGACCGGATCGCCCAATACCTCGCCCAGGCTGGCATGCACGATCCGGGCATTGCCGAAGCGTGCGATGTCTGCCTCGCCATCGCCCACCAGCAGCAGTTGGGTCGCGGTGGCGGCGTCCGAGGCGGGCAGCGCGCCGGTCACGCCCTGGTCGCTGCGGATTTCGATCATCAGCTCAAGCCCGCGCTGGCGGGCCGCGCGACGCAGGGCCTCGGCGGCAAGTACCGCCTCGATGCTGCGTTCGCCAGCGGCGATGACTACGGTGGAAGCGTGCATGGGAACTCCTGGAATGCTTCGGGTTCGTCCTTGCCGGAGGCATCGCGGGTGGCCCGAAGCCAACCGCTGCTCCTCCGGAAGGTGTTTCAATCCAACCGCTCGATCAGTACATCGCCGGCCCCGGCGCGCACCTGCGCCGGATCGAGCCGCCGCGCGTCTCCGCTGTCCAGCCGGCTCATCGAGAACGCCGTGGCCAGTCGTGCACAGGCGGCCAGGTCGAGGGAGCGCTCCAACAGCGCGGCGGCGATGCCGGCGACCATGGCATCACCGGCGCCCACCGTGCTGCCCTGGGCCAGACGCGGCGGTCGCGCGACCAGGGCGCCGGCGCGATCAATGAACAGCGCGCCGTCGGTCCCCATGGAGATGGCGACGAGTGCGACACCGCGTTCGACCAAGGCCTGGCCTGCAGCGCGCAGTGCGCTGCGATCCGGCAGCGACGTGCCGGTCCAGGCCTCCAGTTCGTGGCGGTTGGGCTTGATGGCGTAGGGCAGCGCGCCCCGCGCGCCGTCCAGCGCAGCTGCAAGCGCATCGCCGCTGGTGTCCAGCAGCACGCGCGCACCGGCCGTTCCGGCCTGCGCCTGCAACCGCGCCCATGCATCGGCCGGTAGTCCGTGCGGCAGGCTGCCGGACAGCACGACCGGCAGGCCGGGCGCGAGCAGGGCGCCGAGCTGGCGCGACACCGCGTCCAGATCGGCAGCGTCCACGGCCAGGCCTGGCAGGTTGATGTCCGTCGTTTCGCCGTTGGCCTCTTCGACCAGCTTGATGTTGGTGCGGGTATGGCCCGGAACGCGCAGGCAGCCGTCAATGATGCCCCGCTCACGGAACAGCGTGCGGAACACGCCGTCGTTGCCGTCGCCCAGCACGCCCAGCGCGGTGATCGGCACGCCCCAGTCGGCCAGGCAGGCCGCCACGTTGATGCCCTTGCCGCCTGCGTCGTCGCGGGAGCTGCCGGCGCGATGCACGCGGCCTGGCTGCAGGCGGGCCAGGCGCACGGTCTGGTCGATGGCCGGGTTCAGGGTCACGGTGACGGCGCGGGCAGTCATGCGCGCGCTCCATCGAGGCCGCGCACCTGCTCGGCGGTTTCGCACCCCAGTGCGGTGCTGGCCAGCGCTTGCAGTTCGGTCATCGCGGTGCCACGCAGGCGCGCCTTCACCGCCGGGATGTCGTTCGGGGTCATCGACAGTTCGTCCACGCCCAGGCCAGCCAGCAACATGGCGCCGAAGGGATCGCCGGCCAGGCCGCCACAGACGCCGACCCAGCGCCCATGCAGCCGTGCGCCTTCAACCGTGGCGCGGACCGCGCGCAGCACCGCCGGATGCAGGCTGTCGGCCTCGGCGGCGAGTTCCGGGTTCTGGCGGTCGATCGCCAGCACGTACTGGGTCAGATCATTGGTGCCGATCGAGAAGAAGTCGGCATGGCGCGCCAGTACGTCGCTCTGAGCGGCGGCAGCCGGCACTTCGATCATAATGCCGATCGGCACCACCGGCGCCTCCAGCTCGGCACGCAGGCGCTCACAGATGGCGCGCAGTGCGACCAGCTCGGTCACCGACGTGATCATCGGGAACATGATGGACAGGCGTGCACCGTCCTTGGCGGCGCGATACAGCGCACGCAGTTGCGGCTCCAGCAGGTCAGGGCGGCGCAGCAGCAGGCGCGCGCCGCGCACGCCGAGGAACGGGTTCTCCTCGCGTGGCAGTTCCAGGTGCGCCACCTGCTTGTCGCCGCCGATGTCGAGCGCGCGCACGATCAGCGGGCGGCCGTTGAGTGCCTTGGCCATCGCCAGATAGGTGGTGTACTGCTCCTCCTCGCTGGGCGTACTGCCACGTTCGAGGAACAGGAACTCGGTGCGCATCAGGCCGACGCCTTCCGCACCCTGTTCCAGTGCCAGTGGCACCTGGTCGGGCAGGTTGACGTTGGCGCCGATGTCGATGCGGTGGCCGTCGAGGGTCTGGGCGGGTTGCGCGCGTTGCGCGGCTTCGCGCTCGCGGATCTGCTGCTGTTCGGCGATCCATTCGCGTGCCGAGGCGAGATCGGCTTCGGAGGGGGACAGGTAGAGCCGTCCGCTGCTGCCGTCCAGGATCGCTTCGAGGCCTGGCTGGATCGCCAACAGCCCGGCGCCGCCGGCCACCAGCGCTGGCAGGCCCAGCGTGCGCGAGAGGATGGCGGTGTGCGAGGTCGGCCCGCCCTGCGCGGTGGCCAGGCCGAGCACGCGACCGGTGTCGAGATTGGCGGTATCCGAAGGCGACAGATCTGTGGCGATCAGGATGCACGGTTGCGACGGCAGATCCGCCAGGCCACCACCTTCAGCAGAAGGGTCAAGCTGCGCCAGCACGCGTCGGCCGACATCACGCAGGTCCGCCGCGCGCCCGGCCAGCACCGGATTGCCCAGCGCCGCCAGCCCGGAGGCGATCTGCTCGATGGCCTGGTGCCATGACCACGCCACACCATGGCCTTCGACCATCAGTTGGCAGGTGCGGGTGATCAGGTCGGTGTCGTCGAGCAGCGCGGCCTGCGCCTTGAAGATCGCCGCATCCGAAGCGCCAAGGCGGCGCTGGGTGTCGTCCTGCAGGGCGGCCAGCTGCTGGCGGGTGCGGCCGAGTGCATCCTGCAGGCGTGCGCCGCCCTCGCCAAGCGGGGCAGGACGGTCGGTGACTTCCGCCTGCGTGCTGGCCAGCACATGCACCGGGCCGATCGCCAATCCGGGGCTGGCGCCGATGCCAATGATCGTCGCCTGCGCTTCGGGCGGTTTCCACCCGGCGACAGGGGCTGCTGCCTTGCGCTGGGCTGCACGCTCGGCATCAGCCCTTTCCTGTGCGACCAATCCATCCATGACCTTGCGCAGCGCAGCCAGCAGCGCGGGGGCATCGGCGCCCTCGGCAGAAACACGCACGGCATCGCCCTCACGCAGCCCGAGCTGAAGCAGCGCTACCAGACTCTTGGCATCGGCCGCCTGATCGCCTGCGCGGACCTGCGCGCGGGCTGCGAAGCCGCGCGCCGTCTCGGCCCAGCGCGTGGCAGGACGGGCGTGCAGTCCGTTGGGGTAGGCGATGGTCCATTCGAAGCGCTCGGCCAGATCCACCGCTGGCGCGTGGGTGGCAGCAATCGCAACATCGCCGGCCAGCGCGTTCACGATCTCGCCCGCCTCGGTGGTGGTGAACAGCCGCTGCAGCGTGGACTCGTCCTGGATCAGCCGGGTCAAGCGGCGCAGCACCGTGATGTGGGTATCCGACTGGGCAGCGATGCCGACCACCAGACGGGTGATCTGTCCCGGGTTCCATTCCACGCCTTGCGGCAACTGCAGCACGGCGATGCCATCGCGGTGCACCAGATGGCGGTCCTCGCCAAGCCCGTGCGGGATTGCTACGCCGTGTCCAAGGAAGGTGTTCGCCAGCGTTTCGCGCCGCCCCATGCTGGCTTCGTAACCCGGCGCCACGCAGCCGGACGCGACCAGCCTCTGGGCGACCTGCGCAATGGCATCGGTCTTGTCCTGCGCCCGCGCGTCCAGGCGGATCAGTTCCCGGGTGGCCGGGGAAGGGGAGGTCTGGGGCGACAAAGGGGGCTCCGCGGAGGGGGTGGCTGGGACGTATTGGGAACGTTCCCACTCGCCATTTCAATGTGCAGTGCACAAAAATCCAATAGTCCTTTGGCGTTAACATGGTGCTGGAGGGCCGTCCGGCCCAGAAAAGCGCTCGATTCCGGGAACGTTACCAGTGAGCATCAGCATCAATGACGTCGCACGCGTGGCGGGGGTATCCAAGTCCACGGTGTCGCGGGTGCTCGGCGGCGGCCCGGTCAGCGAGGCCGTGCGCGGCCGGGTGGAGGCGGCGATCCGCCAGACCGGATATCACCCCAACCTGCAGGCAAGACGCCTGCGCGCCCGGCATACCGGCATCATCGGCCTGATCGTGGCCGATATCCGCAACCCGTTCTTTACCGCGCTGATCCGCGCCGTGGAGGAAGTCGCGTACCGGGAAGGCCTTCGAGTCACCCTCTGCAACACCGATGAGGACCCCGAGCGCGAGGCGCTGTATCTGCAGTTGATGCATGAGGAACGCATCAGTGGGCTGATTTTCGCGCCCACCCGGACCACGGTGGGGCGGCTGGACCGGCTCACGCTGGATTACCCGACGGTACTGGTCGATCGTGCCGCACCCGGTGGCTCGATCGACAGCGTGGTCCTCGACAACGCAGCGGCGATGGCGGGCCTGGTCGAACACCTGGCCGAGCGCGGCTATTGCCGCATCGGTGGCCTGTTCGGCAGCACCAGTACCACGGCGGCCGAACGCCGCGACGGCTATATCGCTGCAATGCGCAGGCACGGGCTGGAACCGGACTACCGCGAGGTAGAGCCCACGGCCGAGGCCGCCATCGCAACGGTCGAGCAGTGGTTGACCAGTCCTTCGCGTCCCGATGCGCTGGTCGCCAGCAACAGCCTGCTGCTCATGGGCGCATTGAAAGCGGCCCGCAGCGCTGGGCTTGCGATTCCAGGAGAGCTGGCGCTGGCAGGGTTCGACAATGAGCGATGGACCGAACTGGTCGAACCCGGGGTTACCGTGGTCGAGCAGCCGGTTGAAGAGATGGGGCGAGCCGCGATGTCGCTGTTGCTGGAGCGCCTACGCATGCCGCAGCTGCCGGTACGCAGACTGGTGATGACGGGAAGGTGCGTGGTGAGAGGGTCAACGGCTGCGCGATAGTCCGGCGCCGCGCCTGCGGCAGTCGCAGTCGCAGTCGCAGTCCATGAGGCTGGCACTGGGGTGTTGGCGGGTCGCGCGTTGTCTGCTAAAAGCCATCTGGACACGCGGACCGGATGGATCATCGCCTTGTCAGAGCCTTATTCAGCGCTGTTGCGCCTGCAGTTGCGCCACGAAGATCTCTCCAGATGGCTGGCGGCGCCCCTGCCTTCGCCATCCCGATGGTCCGACTGGCGATGCATCGCTGGGCCGTGGCGCTTGGGCAACGGTGAATGCCTGGCGTCTTCAAGCGACGAGGCGTTGGATGAACTGCTCATAGACTGCCAGGCCCTGCTGGCCCGCTACCCCGACAATCGCGCCGCATTGAAGGCCTTCCTTGCATCCGCGCAGGCCGAGAATATCCAGGTTGCCGCCTATGACCGCACTGGTACGCACTTTGTTGCGGGATCGCTGACGTATTCGGAAAGCCTCTACGATCTCATCGCGTTTCTGGCTGTGGCACGGGGCGCGGCCGATTTCCTGAAGGCGGGCGACCATGGGGTGGCACTGGTCCACGACTATCTCTGGGCAGAGGAAGGTGAGCGCGAGACCGTTGCCGCGATTGCCCTGGCCGGCCAGGGGGAATCCGGATTCCTTACTTCCACGGACCTGGATACCGCTGCCGCGCCCTTCGACGCCTTGGTGGATGCCATGCTGGAAGCTGAGGACGACCCGGCGTTTCAACCACGCAACCAGCTTGATCAACTCTGACCGGCGCCGCGTGGAATCCAGAAAAACGACAGCCAGGACCCCGATATGAAAGGACATCAAGCCCGCCGCGCGCACCGCCGCATGCGTTGGCTCCTGACACTGTGCCTAGGCGCCCTGGTGGGACCCGCCGTGGCAGGCACAACGCAACCGGAACGCACCTGGTTTGTCAGTGGTGCGGAGCTCATCACGCTGCTGCAGGGCAAAGGCGCTGACGGGTTCTGCGATGGCGAACACTGCCGGGGGCTGTCCAGCGCCCGGGCCAGCAGCTATATCCTGGGTGTCGCCGATGCCAGCCGCGGTCAGTGGTGTGGGCAGGGCCGGATCCTTCCGCATGAACTGGTCGATCAGGTGTCTTCCCATCTCCGGCAGCTGCCCCGCGTGCGATTGCAACAGGATGCGTCTCCCCTGGTTGTCGAAGGGCTGCGCGCGGCGTTTCCCTGTGGTCGCGGCACATCGCCTGGTGGCAGTGCCGAGCCCGGCAAGGCACGCTGAGACGCGTGGGCTGGGCGTTGGCAACGCGGGCTGCAGCCTGCGTAATGAACACATCGGTGTTCTGCACGCTGGCGACACGATGCATTCACGACCGCCGACCCCCGCGCCCGCGACACTGCATGCTCCTTTCTCCGCATGAGGTGCCCCATGGCTACCTGTGATGTCTGCGGCAATGACTACGACAAGAGCTTCACCCTCCAGCAGGGTGGACGCAGCGGCACCTTCGATTCGTTCGAGTGCGCCATCCATGCGTTCGCACCGCGCTGCGCACATTGCGACTGCGCGATCATCGGGCATGGCGTTGAAGGAAACGGTCAGATCTTCTGCTGCGCACATTGCGCCGGTCACGCCGGTGTAAAGGGAATCGCAGACCGGGCCTGAGCCCGCTCCGGCCGGTCATGCCGGGACCAGCGAGGCGAGCCGCGCGACCCGGGCCGCGCCCGAATCGGCGAGCAGCGCCATCGCACGCTGTTTCCGGGCCGGCGTCCCCGCCACAGCCTCCCGTGCCACCACTACGTCGAATTCCCTGGCGTTGGCGTCCAGCGCGGTAGCCAGGACACATGAATCGGCCGTCATCCCACCGAGCCAAAGGCTGCGCACGCCAAGCTTCGCCAGCAGAATCGGCAACGGGCTGGCCAGGAACGCCGAATGCTTGGGCTTGAGCACGAAGTAGTGGCCGGGCAGGGGAGAGAGGAGGTCGGCAATCCGCCCGGCCGGTCCTCCATCCCGCTGGCACTGTGCTACCTGCTGGCGGAAGTCACGCTTCCAGTCGGAGAAGTTGTCATTGGCGTAGATGACCGGCCATCCGTGGCCATCAAAGTGGTCTCTCAAGCGTCGGATCTGTGCGGCCGCCCGCTCCGCTGCTGGTGCCAGCGCCTGCGCGCCCGGGAAGTCGAAGCGACTGAACATGTCGATGATCAGCAAGGCGGTTGACGGAGCATTTCCCATGGTTCAATCCCCTGTCTGCGCGTGCGGAGCTTCGACCGGCTTGGATTGCGGTGAGTCCTTCTGCCGCAGGAAGATCGTAAGTACAACCAGGGACAGCACCGCAAGAAACTCACTCTGCCAGTTCTGCATCGACTCGAACCAGAACGTGCTGCTGCCCAGATGCTCCAGGAAACCCGGCACCGGCAACCCTTGCAACTGCTGCTCGACCTGATCGGCGCGCCAGCTACCCAAGGCGTGCAATGTAAAACTGAGCAGGAACAACAGCCCGAAGGCGATCGCAAGCGAGTGAGCGTAGAGCACCTTCCATGCGCCGCCGCGACGAACCGGCCACGGCGCAGGTCCCGGCTCCACGCGGTTCTGCTCCTGCGCGGGGTCCAGCGGCCGGGATTCGGCTGATCCACGCTGGCGCAGGGTGACGGTCAGAAGAACGTACATCCCCATCTGCAGGAACTCGCTCTCCCAGTTTTCGAATGTAGCGCTGACAAAATGCCCGGTCGCCAGGTAGTGCCACAGGTCGACCGGCGCGCGTCCGTGCTGGGTCAACTCCTGATTGTGCACGTGATGTCCCGCAACTGCCTGCCCGGCAATGAAGACGACAGTGAGTGCAAGCAGTACCAGCGAGAGACCGTTGCGTTTCCACATGCAACACCTCGTTCAGGCCGACCAGAAATCGTGCATGCAGCTTGCGCCGGCAGCGCACCATGACGCGTGAATCCGGCGCATCCAGGATGTGAGGCGGCCTCAACGCTTGCCCGTCGGATCGGGGTCGGGACGTTCGTAGTCCTCGGGTACGGCCTTGGGGCCATCGCCGTCGTCCGGCATGTCGTGCGCCTTCCACTTCGCTCGATCATTGCGCCGCTCGTCCGGGGTGTGCGCCTTCGATTGATCGTCCACGTCTGTTGTTGGATTGAAAGGCAGCTCGTCGTTCATGCTGGGCTCCTGTGGCGGGTGTTCGCAGCGTGACCCGGTCGGGGTTAACGCTACGACGCCGCGGAATGAACGCTGTGCACACCTGGATGTCACCGGGGCGGGAGGACGTCCCTGCGATGCTGTCGTTCCGATCTTCTGGAGAAGCACGATGCAGGCATTGACCTATCACGGCCGCAAGGATGTGCGCGTCGAGACCGTGCCGGACCCGGTGCTGGCGGCTGAGGACGATCTGATCCTGAGGGTTACCGCCACCGCCATCTGTGGTTCGGACCTGCACCTGTATCGGGGCAAGATTCCCGATCTGCACGACGGCGATGTGCTGGGCCACGAATTCATGGGCGTGGTGGAAGAGGTCGGCAGCGGCGTAACGCAGGTGAGGCCGGGTGATCGCGTGGTGATCCCCTTCGTGATCGCCTGTGGCGAGTGCTTTCACTGCCGGCTGGCCGAGTATGCCGCCTGCGAGACCACCAACCCGGGCAAGGGCGCTGCGCTGAACCAGAAGGGCCTCCTGCCTCCGGCGGCGTTGTTCGGGTACAGCCATCTGTATGGCGGCGTGGCAGGCGGACAGGCCGAATTCGTGCGCGTGCCCAAGGCGAATGTGGGCCCACTGCGCATTCCGGAAGGCGTGGCCGACGAACAGGTTCTGTTCCTGTCGGACATTCTGCCCACCGGCTATCAGGCCGCGCTGAACGCTGGGGTCAAGCCGGGCTCGACAGTAGCCATCTTCGGTGCCGGTCCGGTGGGACTGATGAGCGCGGCCTGCTGCCGGCTGCTGGGTGCGGAGACCATCTTCATGGTCGACCATCTTCGCTACCGCCTGGACTACGCGCGCCGTGCCTATGGTGTGACGCCGATCGACTTCAAGGAGATCGAGGACCCAGCCGACTACATCCTGACCCAGACCAGTGGGCGCGGCGTGGATGCCTGCATCGAGGCCGTCGGTTTCGAGGCCGAGGGCAGTGCCCTGGAGTCAGCGCTGACCGCCGTGAAACTGGAAGGCAGCAGCGGCGTGGCCATCCGTCAGTGCATCGCAGCCGCCCGCCGCGGCGGCGTGGTCAGCATTCCCGGTGTCTATGCCGGTTTCATCCACGGGTTCCTGCTGGGCGATGCGTTCGACAAGGGGCTGACATTCAAGATGGGACAGACCCACGTGCAGGGACTGATGCCGGAACTGCTGGACGCAATCATCGAAGGAAAGCTGGATCCGGGGGACATCATCTCGCACCGGATGCGCCTGGCCGATGCAGCGCAAGGCTATGCGATGTTCGATGCCAAGGACGACGACTGCCGCAAGATCGTATTGACACCCTGAGCGAGCCGTCATGAGCGGGATTGTCATGGCCTGTGTCTACGCAGTCTGGTTGACCGCCGGTGCGCTGGACTTCCACTTTCACCGGCGTACCGATCTGCCGCACACGTCCGCGATGCGCGAGAGCCTGCTGCATGGGCTGCAGCTGCTGCTCATCGGCAGCGGCGTGCTGGCGTGGCTCGTGCTGGAAAGCACGTGGTTGCTCGTCACGCTGCTGGCAGTCCTGGTCATCGCGCATGCAATCGCCGGCTACCTCGACACCGTCAGCGCGGACGGGCGGCGACGCATCAGCCCGGCCGAGCAGCACGTGCACAGTGTGCTCGACGCCGCTCCCTGGGTGCTGCTGGGCGGAGTGGCGTGGCAGGCCGAGCCTCGTTGGGCAGTCAATGTGGCACCGGCAGCACCGGCGCTGTGGGGGTTTGTATTGCTGCCGGCGCTTGGCCTGGTGGTGTTGCCGTGGCTATGGGAACTGCGCCAGTGCGTGCGTGCAAGCGAACAGCGCCAGCGGTGACCGCGTGAGGAACACTGCGCCAGGTATTCATGTGGCCGCCACATCGCCAAGACAGTGATGTGACCGCAGGGCGCCTACGTTCATGACCTATCTTCATTGCAGACCGGCCATGCAGGATGTGACGTCGCCTTCTTCGCTGTTCAACCGCGCGCGCCAGGTTCTCGCCCAGCAGCCCGCGCTGCCTTTGCCCGGAAGTGGCCACACGCTGCAGCGTTGGCGGGCGCTGGCGGCGTGGGGGGCAGAGGACCTCTGCTTGGCCAAGGTACTGGAAGCGCATTACGACGCCCAGGCGATCATTGCCGAGCTGAACGCGCCTAGGGTTGCTGAAGGGCAGCTGCTGGCGGTGTGGGCCGCAGAAGGCCCAGCCAACACCCTGCGCATCGACGCCGGCGGTGGACTGTATGGTGACAAGCCCTGGTGTTCAGGCAGCGCGTGGGTGGATGCGGCACTGGTAACCGTGCGGAACACACACGGCGTGTGGCTGTGCCATGTGCCGGCGGAGCATTGGTGCACGCTTTCGGGTGAGCCCTGGCCGGCGGCTGGCATGGCCGGCATTCCGTCCACGACGGTGCGCTTCGACGGCGCACCGATGACGATTCTGGGACCGCGCGACGCCTACCTGCAACGGCCGGGCTTCTGGCATGGCGGAGCCGGTATCGCGGCGGTCTGGTTTGGCGCAGCGGTGGCACTGGCTGAACGCATGCGGCCGGCCTGCAGCGACGGCAACCGCGCACGGCTGCTGGGTGCAGCGGACCTTGTGCTGGGGCCGGCTGCGGCGCTGCTTCGCGAAGTGGCCGCACGCATCGACGACGCGCCTCAATCGGCGCATCGGGAAGACGTAGTGCGGCTGCGCTGCGTGGTCGAACGGGCGGCGACGCGCGTCCTGGACCTTGCAGGCCGGGCGCTCGGTCCGGCGCCGATGTGCCTGGAAGACGGTCACGCCCGCCGCTGGGCGGACCTGACGGTGTTCCTCAGGCAGTGCCATGCCGATCGCGATTGGCAGTGGCTGGGTGAGCAGCGGGCAGCCGAGGAGACCGCATGGGCGCTGTAGCCAGCACACCCCTGCAAGGACAGGGAACTCAGGAACAGGCCTGGCTGCGCTGCGATTGGCTCTGGCAGCAACCGTCCACGCCCGCCCGTTCACTGTGCGCCGGCCACGACCGCCTTGTGGTCGTTGCGCCGCATCCCGACGACGAGATTCTTGGCTGTGGTGGGCTGCTCCATCATGCCGCGGCACAGGGCATGGAGGTTGGCGTCATTGCCGTGACCGATGGTGAAGCGTGTTATCCGGGTGAACCGTGGTGGACACCGGAGCGCCTGCGGTCGGCGCGTCGGGCAGAGCTTGCTGCGGCATTGGCGGAACTTGGGATTGCGGCCGACGCGACGTTTCATCTCGGCATCGGCGATGGCGCGGTCAGCAAGCACGAACAGGGCCTGCAGGACTGGCTGCAGCAGCACCTGCAGCCGGGCGATCTGGTACTGGCGCCCTGGCGCTTCGATGGGCACCCCGATCACGAAGCGGCAGGGCGTGCAGCCTGCCGCGCCGCGCGCGCAGTGGGTTGCCGTCGCCTGGAGTACCCGGTATGGGGCTGGCACTGGCTGGATCCGGCCTGCGCGCACATGGCGTGGGAGCTGCCGCGACTTGTCGACATTTCCGCAGCAGCGTCGGTAAAACGGAGTGCGATCGCCCGGTTCCGGACGCAGACGGGCAACGTGCCGGGCCTGAACAGCCCGCCGGTGCTGCCTTCCCATGTACTGGCCCGATTTTTCCGCGATTACGAGGTATTTCTGGCATGAGCGCGCAACCGTACTTCGATGAACTGCATGAGCAGGAAGACCCTTTTGGCTACCGCAGTCGGTGGTATGAAGAACGCAAGCGTGCGTTGCTGCTGGCCAGCCTGAGCCAGCGCCAGTTCAATCGTGGCTGGGAGCTGGGATGCTCCAACGGCGTGCTGACCGAGGCCCTGGCGGCCCGCTGTGAGCGCCTGCTGGCCACCGATATCAGCCCGCGCGCAGCGTTCCGGGCCCGCCGCAACCTGGCCCACCTGCCGCACGTGCAGGTCCACTGCGCCAGCCACCCCGAGCAATGGCCGCCGGGGCGCTTCGACCTGATCGTCTGCGGTGAGATGGGCTACTACCTGGGGACGAGCGCCCTTCGCGAGCTGCGGGCCGGAATCGATCAAGCACTTCGTGACGACGGATTGCTGGTCGCCTGCCATTGGTTGCCCTCGTTCCCCGGGCGGGTGAGCCGGACCGAAGTCGTGCATCGCTGCCTTGCCGACGGCCTGCACGAAGCCTTCCACTATCGCGATGCGGACTTCGTGCTGCAGGGCTGGACGCGCGGCACGCTGTCACTGGCCCGCAACGAGGGCCTGCGGTGATAGGCGTTCTGGTCCCCGCGCACAACGAGGCAGCCAGCATGGCGCGCTGCCTGCAATCGATCCGAAGGGCGGCCCTGCACCCGGGCCTGGGCGGCGAAGCGGTCGAAGTGGTGGTTGCACTGGACGCTTGCTCGGATGCGACGGCGTCCATCTGCCACCAACAGCGCGTCGGCATTGTGCGGCTGGATGCACGCTGCGTGGGGATTGCCCGCGCAGCGGCCGCCGTCGAGCTGCTGGGTCGCGGCGCCAGGTGGTTGGCCAGCACCGACGCTGATAGCGAGGTCCCTGGCGACTGGTTGGTTGGACAACTGGAGCAGCCGTGTGACGCCTTCTGCGGACTGGTGGACATTGCGGCGCGCTGCCCGTCCGAACATCGCCTGCGCAGAGTATTCCAGGGGCGGCAGCAGTGGGGGGAAGGTCACGGGCGCATCCATGGTGCCAACCTGGGTGTCTCTGCCCATTTCTATCGTGCGGTCGGCGGTTTTCCTGCCTTGCGCTGCGGGGAAGACGTCCAGATGGTGAGGGCGCTGCAGGCCTGCGGCGCGGATGTACGCTGGGCCGGTGCTCCCGTCGTCTTCACCAGTGCGCGTCTGGAAGGGCGCGCCGCAGGGGGATTTTCAGCCTATCTGGCGGAAATGGGGGCGGCGGGTGCCCCTGCCGTGCTGACCGGGCCGGCCATTGCGTAAACACCGGCCATTTCGCCGCACCGCAGCAGACGGTCGCGCCGTCAGGCGCCTCCGATTCAGGCCGAATCCCATGAAACCCGAGCACATCGGCCGATATGTGACGCGCTCCCTGTACGCGTTTACGGCGCGTGAACGCTGCCGACCTTAGATTGATCGGCTCGGAGAGCAGGAGCGGCCGATGCCGAACAGCGCGATTGTCTACGCCAGCCGGGCTGCCCCCGGGTTCACGCCGGAACGCCTGGCGGCACTGATGGAAGATGCGGCCCGCTTCAATCGATCAGCGGGCGTGACCGGGGTCCTGTTGTTCGACGGGCAGCGCTTCCTGCAATACATGGAAGGCCCCGCGGACGGGCTGGATGTTGCCTTCTCCCGCGTAAGCGGCGCCCGCAGCCACACCGAACTGACCGAACTCGGGCGTGGCCGTGTCGGGCAGCGGCGGTTGCCGTTCTGGCCGATGCGCTGCCTGTCGGTCAGCGCGGGCGAGCTGCAGAGGATCGCCCTTGCTGACTGGAGCCGTTTCATCCAGCGGGCGGTAACGAGCCAGGACGAAGCCGAAGCGATGGAGAAGCTGCTTGCAGTCGTTGAGCCCTACGCGAACGCCGCCTGAAGTGCGGGACGGGTGCTAGCATGTTGTGCAGCTGATCACACGCCGCACAGTGTCCTGCAACTGATCGATGTGGAATGGCTTGGTCACGAAGGCGGCGCGGCGGTGGCGCTGTGGCACCAGCTGGTCATAGACCGCAGAGACGAACAGAAAGGGGATGCCAAGTTCCGCCAGGCGATCAGCGACTGGAAATACCACGCCGTCTCGAAGCTCGACGTCCAGCACGGCGCCGTCGAACCGCTGGGTATCCAGCAGTCCCAGCGCGTCGAACACGCTGTAGGCGTGTGTCACCTGGTCGCCAGCGTCCTCAAGTGCATGTTCCATCAGTGCTGCCAGGTCGAGCTGGTCTTCCACCAGCAGCAGGTTGCATCTGCGCTGGCTCAATCCGGATTGCATGTGTGCAGCCTGTGTTGCTTCGGGAACGCCAGTCTGTGCTGTGAAGCATCAATACGGTGCGTGCGGCTTGTCAGCCCGGCGCGAAGCCCGTGAAGCGCGCTTCCAGCACCGTATAGGCAGCGTGCAGGGCCGGATGGAGTTTGTTGACGGCGCCTTGGCACGTGCCATGGATACTGCCGCCGTCCCCCGCATCGGAGCTTTTCTCATGCCGCTATCCGGAACCGATTCTGCTTCCCCCCGCGTGCTGCGTGTCGAGTGCATGCCGCTGGACTGCGGTGGCACGGCCGTCGTAGTGGAACTGGACCGCATGCCTGAACGGACGTGGATGAAGTCGCTCAAGCGGGCGCTGCAGGCCGACGATGTCCTGGAGGACGCGCACGCCAAGTTCGATGGGCGCTTCGTGTATGTCGTGGGCGTGGAAGGCGGCGCTCACCGTATGCAACATCGTGTGGTACAGGCGCTGGTGGCAGCGGACGCTCCGCGCGCTCCGGCTGGCAGCCTGCGAAGTCGAGCCGGCGGCACGGCACTGTCCAGCCCGATGCCCTGAGCGCAGACCAGGGCCATCCCGAAGTCCGTAGATGCTATCGCTGCATCAGGGCTGCGTGCAGCGCACACCTTGGGCGGTTCACACCTCCCGACGAGGCGGTCCCCTGCTGAGGTGGCTGCGTACCGGGCGCGCCGGACATTGCGGTGGTCTGCGGCTTGTGCCCGATCAGCGCGTCATGCCCAAGCGGCGTGGACGCGCCGCAACTCGACGCAGCCTCCACACCGGACTCACCGCGCGTACGACCGGCATCGCTAAGGTAAAGCGGTCCGCAACCATCGGTGGTGCCATGCCTCTTCGTGCGATTGCCTACGTGAGTGAAGCCTCCCGCAACCTGACCGCAGCGCGGCTGCAGCAGCTTGTGGCCGAAGCGGTGCAGTTCAACGAATCCGTCGATGTCACCGGCACGCTGCTGTTCGATGGCTCGCGCTTCCTGCAGTATCTGGAGGGCCCGGAGGCCGGGATCAATGCGGCGTACACGCGCATTCTCGCGGCCTGCAGCCACAGTGGGATCGTCGAGCTGAACCGGGGCAGGGTGGGGCGCCGACAGTTTCCGCACTGGCGGATGCGTAGCGTGCGGGTGGACGAGCTGGCGCTGGGAAAGATCGCCATCTCCGACTGGACCGGCTTCGTGCGCAGCGCGTCGGCGCTCGACTCGGGCAAGAGTGCACTGGATCGTCTGCTGTCGATTTCGCAGTCGCACACGGAGGCAGGTGCGGGCGGCATCACCGAACCGGACGGGCAGCTGGCACGATGAAGGCCACAGCCGCCCCGGTTGCGCCCGCCCCACCACGCGTCGGTTGTGCGGGCTGGTCGCTGCCGCGGGCGGTTCACGAAGCGTTCGGCGCGGGCGACAGCGCACTGCAGCGCTATGCCACACGCCTGCCGATGGTGGAGATCAACTCGTCCTTCTATCGACCGCACCAGCCCAGCACCTACGCGCGATGGGCGGTGAGCGTTCCGGAGGGCTTCCGGTTCGCGGTGAAACTGCCGCGGGAGATCAGCCATGAGCGCCGGCTGCGCGATGCGATGCAGCCGTTCGAACAGTTCCTGGATGGCGTGCTGGAGCTGGGTGGAAAGCTGGGGCCGCTACTGCTGCAGTTGCCGCCAAGCCTGGTGTACGACGCGGCCACGACCAGGGAATTCCTGCGGGGCCTGCGTTCACGCACCCAGGCCGATGTGGCGTGCGAGCCGCGCCACCCGAGCTGGTTCACGCCGGAAGTGGATGCACTTCTGAGTGCGCATGGCGTGGCACGGGTCGCTGCGGATCCGGCACGTGTGCCGGTTGCAGCGATTCCCGGCGGTGACCGCACGTGGAGCTACTGGCGCTGGCACGGCCAGCCGCAGATGTATCGCAGTGCGTACAGCGAGCAGAGCCTGGCGGAGCTGGTGCAGCCGCTGCGGCGCGAAGCCGATGCGCAATGGCCGGCCTGGTGCGTACTGGACAATACCGCACTGGGCCATGCCACCGGCAACGCGCTGCGCCTGCAGGCGCTGCTGCAGGAGAACGCACATGCCTGAAGGCCCTTCCATCGTGCTGTTGCGCGAAGCCGCAAGCCATTTCAAGGGGCACGTGGTCCGCACCGTGTCCGGTAACAGCCGCATCGACCTGTCACCGCTGCAGGGCCGCAGGGTCAAGGCGGTCCGCAGTTGGGGCAAGCACTTCCTGCTGGAGTTCAGCCGCCACACGCTGCGCATCCACCTGATGATGTTCGGCAGCTGGCGCATCGACGGACGGAAGCCAGGCCCGGCACGGGTATCGCTGGTGTTCGACAACGGTGAGCTGAACTTCTACGCGTGTCCGTGCGCCTGATCGACCAGCCGCTGGACGACATCTACGATTGGCGTGCGGACGTGATGAACGAGGCCTGGGATCCAAAGCTGGCCCGGCGCAAGCTGAAGGCCATGCCGGATGTCATGGTCTGTGATGCGCTTCTGGACCAGACCGTCTTCGCCGGCGTGGGCAACATCATCAAGAACGAGGTGCTGTTCCGGATAGGCGTGCATCCGGCCACCCGGCTGGGCGACCTGCCACCACGCAGGCTTACCGCCATAATCGAGCAGGCCCCCGCCTACAGCTTTGATTTCCTGGAGTGGAAGCGCCGTTTCGAGCTGAAGAAGCATTGGCAGGTGCACACGAAAAAGGTCTGTCCCCTGTGTGGTGGCCCGATCAGCAAGCTCTATCTGGGGACCACGCGGCGACGCACGTTCTTCTGTCCCAATGATCAGGTACTGTACGGGACCTGAGGCTGCCGTCCGTGGCAGCCGGGTTCCGCGGCGCGCCGATCAGGCGGCCTGTGCAGCCTTGGCATTGCCGCCGCCCTTGGCCAGCAGGGTCAGCTTCTCGTCGGTGGCCTTCTCTTCCTCCAGCGTCTCCAGCAGCAGCGGAAGGGCATCCTTGTAGCCCAGTTGCTTGGCCAGCGCGGCGATGGTGCCGTAGGACGCAATCTCGTAATGCTCGACCTTCTGCGCGCCGCCGATCAGGGCCGCATCCCGCACCGGCCCCTTGTCGATGCTGTCGATCACTTCCTTGCCTTCCTCCACCAGGCCCTCCATCGCCGCACACTTGATGCGCTTCAGGCGAATGCCAAGCACCTCCACCACCTGATCGATGCGTTCGATCTGGCCCTGCGTTTCTTCCAGGTGCGTTTCGAACGCTGCCGCCAGGTCCGGGTTCTCGGCCGCACGGGCCAGGCGCGGGAGGGCCTTGGTCAGCTGCTTCTCGGCACTGTAGATATCCGAGAGTTCGTGGATGAACAGGTCTTCCGCCGTCTTGATAGCCATACTGGGCTCCGCAGTGAGTGGAGTGCTCAGCGTAGGTCCTGCCCGGTTGCGATCGGGCAGGGGCTAGGTGAAGGCGGCATGTGAGCGCCCGCAGGATTACTGCGCACGGTCTTTACGAGAGTGCGCCAGAACCGTACGGCATGCAGCGGCCTCCTCATCCGTGTGACGGTCCGGCCCCATCAACGGTGGGGGAAAGTAATGTCAAACCTTCAGGCAACGCGCATTAACAATCAGCAGGGCGGGGGAGCCCGACGTCGGCCGCGGCGGCGCCACGCCATCACCTGGCCCATCACCCCGTCAACAGCAGCATCGCATTGGTCACCACGAAGACCACGCTGCCCAGCATCGCGCTGTACACCGTGAACAGCGCAGATGCGGTCATCTGGCCTGCGAACAGCCACCTGGATACGGCTTCCGGGTTGGACGACTGCCACTGCTTCACCATCTGCCGGATCAAGGTTGCCATCAGTACCGCCGTGGCGGCCCAGCCAAGTACGTCGGGGTGCATGAGGGCCTCCGGTGTGTGGGCAGCCCCACGCTAGCCCTTGGCTGGGCAACGCCGTACGAACGAGAGGTGAAGACAGCATCCCGCCTCCGGCGCCCTCGCGCCATTCACTCCGGACCGGTGACAATGGCCGCTCGGGCGCACCATGCGCGATCCGCCCACCGAATGCAGGAATGCTGAGATGTCCAACACCCCCTTTGGCGAATCGTCATGTGCTGCCGCAGCCAGCGGCTGCATCGAGGTCCGCGGTGCGCGCGAGCACAACCTGAAGAATGTCGATGTCTCCATTCCACGCAATGCACTGGTGGTGTTCTCCGGCGTGTCGGGGTCCGGCAAGTCCTCGCTGGCCTTCGGCACGGTCTTCGCCGAGGCGCAGCGGCGCCACTTCGAATCCGTCGCACCCTACGCGCGTCGCCTGATCGATCAGGCCGGCGTGCCCGACGTGGATGCCATCGACGGCCTGCCACCGGCGGTCGCCCTGCAGCAGCAACGCGGTGCCAGCAATGCGCGCTCATCGGTGGGCAGCGTGACGACGTTGTCCAGCCTGGTGCGCATGATGTACTCGCGGGCAGGGGCCTACCCGGCCCACCAGCCCATGCTGTACGCCGAAGACTTCTCGCCCAACACCCCACAGGGTGCCTGCAGCACCTGCCACGGCCTGGGGCACGTCTACGAGGTGACCGAAGCGCTGATGGTGCCGGACCCGTCGTTGAGCATCCGCGAGCGCGCCATCGCCTCCTGGCCACCGGCATGGCATGGCCAGAACCTGCGCGACATCCTGGTCACGCTGGGCTATGACGTCGATGTGCCGTGGAAGAAGCTGCCGAAGAAGGACCGGCACTGGATCCTGTTCACCGAGGAAACGCCCACGGTGCCGGTCTATGCCGGCTTCACGCCGGCCGAGACCCGCGCCGCGCTCAAGCGCAAGCTGGAGCCCAGCTACATGGGCACGTACACCGGCGCACGCCGCTACGTGCTGCACACCTTTGCCAACACCCAGAGCGCCCTGATGCGCAAGCGTGTTTCCCGCTACATGGAAGGCCGGCTGTGCCCCGCTTGCCAGGGAAAGCGCCTGAAGCCGGAAGCGCTTTCGGTCACCTTCGCCGGCGTGGACATCGGCGAGTTCATGCGGCTGCCGCTGGACCAGCTGGCGGCCTTGCTCGAGCCCATCGCGCAGGGCGATTTCAGTGCACACAGCCACGGCGCGCGTACCAGCAGGCGTGCAACGCCCAGCGATCGCGCCAAGCGGGCAGCAAGTGGCCGCGCGACCCACGAAGGCGCACCCGACGTGCGTCTGACCTCAGCCTTGTCTGAGGAAAAGCGCCTGGCGGCACAACGGCTGGCGGGTGGGGTCATGGCGCGGGTACGACAACTTCGCGAGCTCGGCCTGGGCTATCTCTCACTGGACCGCGCCACACCCACACTGTCGGCCGGCGAACTGCAGCGCCTGCGCCTGGCCACGCAGCTCAGCTCGTTGCTGTTCGGCGTGCTGTACGTGCTCGACGAACCCTCGGCCGGCCTGCATCCGGCCGACAGCCAGGCGCTGTACGACGCACTGGAACGGCTGCGCGACGGCGGTAACTCGGTGTTCGTTGTTGAACATGATCTGGAGCTGATGCGCCGCGCGCAGTGGCTGGTGGATGTGGGCCCGCAGGCAGGAGAGCATGGCGGACGCGTCCTCTACAGTGGCGAGCCCGACGGCCTGCGCAACGTTCAGGATTCGCGCACGGCGCAGTACCTGTTCGACCGGGTGCCCGCACCGGCCAGCCGGCAGCGCAGTGCCAACAGCTGGCTGGCGCTGAAAGGCATCCACCGCCACAACCTGCACGGCGTGGATGCGCAGGTGCCGTTGGGGTTGCTGACTGCAGTGACCGGCATTTCCGGATCGGGCAAATCCAGCCTGATGGCGCAGGCGCTGCCCGAGCTGATGCTGCTGCACCTCGGGCATGAGACGGCAGACGACGGCGCCGACAGCGCACCTGCCGAAGGACCCACCGTAATCGAAGCAACGCGGGGCCAGCTGGCCGGCGACGTGGACGCCATCCAGCGCGTGGTGCAGGTGGACCAGAAGCCCATCGGCCGCACGCCACGCTCCAACCTGGCTACCTACACGGGCCTGTTCGACCACGTGCGCATGCTGTTCGCCGCGACACCCGACGCGCGCCGTCGCCGATTCGATGCGGGCCGCTTTTCGTTCAACGTAGCCAAGGGGCGATGCGAGACCTGCGAAGGCGAGGGTTTCGTCAGCGTCGAACTGCTGTTCATGCCCAGCGTCTATGCGCCGTGCCCCACCTGTCACGGCGCCCGCTACAACGAGGCCACGCTGAAGGTGCAGTGGAACGGCCGCAACATTGCCGAGGTCCTGCAGATGACGGTGGACCAGGCCCATGCGTTCTTCGCCGAAGAAGAGGCCATCGCCCGCCCGCTGCAGTTGCTGCAGGAGATCGGCCTGGGCTACCTGCGGCTGGGCCAGCCGGCAACGGAGCTTTCAGGGGGTGAGGCGCAACGCATCAAGCTGGCCACAGAGCTGCAGCGCAGCCAGCGCGGGCGCACGCTGTACGTGCTGGACGAACCCACCACCGGCCTGCATGCATCAGACGCGGACAGGCTGCTGGTGCAGCTTCAGCGGCTGGTGGACGCAGGCAACACGGTGGTGATGATCGAGCACGACATGCGTTCTGTCGCACAGGCCGACTGGGTGATCGACGTCGGTCCGGGCGCTGGCAGCGCGGGCGGCACCATCGTGGCGAAGGGCACGCCGCAGCAGGTGGCCCGCGCCAAGGGCAGCAGGACGGCGCCGTTCCTGGCATCCGAGCTGGGGCAGGGTGTGCGCGAGCGGAATCGTCCGGCAGGAGGCGCCTAGCCGCAGGACAGCAGCTTCCAGCAACGATCGGCAATCTCTGCCGCGCCAGGGTGGCCGCGCAGGCTTGATCGTTTCGCAAGGCGGCACTGCAGGTCGTCCATCCAGGCTGACCGGGAACCGTGCGGATCTCTCACATAGATATCGCAGGCAAGCCGGATGACCGGCGCCACTTCGTGCCGGAAACTCATCGCGGGCAGCGCACCCAGATTGAACGCGGTTTCCCAGTGGGCCAGCTCGCGCTCCACATCGACAACGTGCTTGCTTCTTCCGTGGCTCACGGCGCCTACCCCTGTTCGAAACCTCACTGTACACGCTCGCCGCCGGGAGCCTGTTCATCACAACCATTCATACAACGCGCTTGCCGGCACGTTCCCGTAACGGCAACGGGCCCACAGTCAATCGGCAGCACACTTGCTGCGACAGAGAATCGAAATGAACAGCGTCGCCGAACAGAACAGGAATGACCGCTCCAACGCTTCCGCTGAAGCAGAACAGCCCGTGCAGCAGAGGCAGGTCGAGGGGGGCGAGCCCAGCGCGGAGGAGCCTGGCCGGCAAGGCGAACAACAGCAGCAGGACAAGAAGGATCGTAGCGATTCGAATCCAACGGACGAAAAGAAAGGCGGTCCCGGCGGTGATACGCGCCGCTGAATAACAGGAGGAGCCGCGCGCCGCGCGGCTGCTTCCGCGCAGCAGACAGGGAGCGCGCATGTCCTCGCAAAGCCAGGCGATCAGCCTGATGACCAAGATCATGTACCAGTGCCGCCCGGAGAGAACGACGACGATGGCGCAATGCCGTTGCTGCGATGCGCCCAGTCCTGGCGGGATGGAGTGCGCACGGTGCCTGACCGGAAGGCTTGGCGAAACGATTCACAATCGTGGCGCAGCGTTCGGCTGGCTGGAGTCGTTCCGCAGGGTCCAGCAGGACGAAGCACACGTATTCGAATGCGCAAAGCGTGCCGATGCGGCATCTTCCTAGGCGTCGCATCCAGACCTGACATCGCGCAGGCGTATGCTCGGGTCATCCAGGAGCACGCCATGACTTTTCCGATCTGCATCTACGATAGAACGGGCACGGGGCTCCGGCTGCCCACGGGGTGGTGGATCGACCTTCAGTCCGATCTGCCCGCACTGGTGAACGGCGCCGCACGTATCGACCTTCCGCGCTCTTCGAAAGACGAGCATCCACGCTTGGATCCAGAGGTCCTGAGGGACCTTTTCCGGCGCATCGGGGGTTCGCAGTGGCTAGGTTGAATCCGGTGCGTTCCCTGGGAGTGCGCTGGCTGTTCTTCCGTCTTCGCAACGGCCAATCCATCAGTCCCGCCAGGTTGATGTCCGTCTGGTCCGAGGCTGCCGAATCCCATGAGTGCGCCGTGCGCCGCGAGATCATCGACGGCGCAGGCTACGTCTATGCCCTGTACGCGCCCAACAGCCTGCTTTCCCCCCGGCGTGTGGAGCTGCGCATGAGAGCGCTGCTGGAGGAGGCGGGCTACGCCTTCACGATGGGTAGCCTGGCAGGGCGTCACCCCGGCGACGGTTGAGGCGCGGCGCTGGGGCGCCGGCCGGACAGTCCATGTGTCGCTCTCATTCGGGGCCATCAGGCTCCAGAGGTTCGTCAGGTGCGGGATCGAAGAGCGCCAGCATCCGTTCCCGCCGGCACTGTTCGAGCCAGTGGTGCCATATCTCCACCTCGTCCATCAGCCCCGTGGCACCGCACGCGGGGCACGTGAGCGTCGTGCCCAATGGACTCGTCTTGAGGCCCTCGTCCTGAGTCATTAATGAGCGCAAGCCGCAGCTCTTGCAGGTCGATCGCAACTGATCGAGGCGAACGATGGCGCCATTGCGCGCAAGAAGGGGCTGGATCGCGTGGATCCGGAAGGCATTGGGAGGATGCATGGCCGTGTCGTCTGGGGCTGGACACGGGAGCAAAGGATTCTGCGCCGGAGAAGAGCCGTGAGAGCGCAGTGTGCTTTGTTGGAGGTTAACCCTTCATCAAGGTGCACACCGCGCGCCATGATTGGCCTGAAATCCCACGGCTGCAATCGTGCACTGACGTGGACGCCGGCGCTCGTCCGGTGCCGGCCCTGCCTCTGGGCAGGAAGGGCTCCGCCATCACAACGGAGCCCCGTACACTCACTTTTCCTGCAGGAACGTCAGCAGGTCCTGGTTGACCTTGTCCTTGTGGGTGTCGGTAAGGCCGTGCGGCGCACCCGGGTAGACAATCAGCTTTGCGCCCTTGATGAGCTTCGCCGATTGGCGGCCTGAGATATCGATCGGCACGATCTGGTCGTCGTCACCGTGGATGACCAGGGTGGGCACATCGAATTTCTTCAGGTCTGCGCGGAAATCGGTGGCCGAGAACGCGGCGATCGAGTCGTAGGTGTTCTTGTGGCCGCCCTGCATGCCCTGTGCCCACCACGCATCGATCAGCCCCTGCGACACCTTCGCGCCCGGGCGGTTGAAGCCATAGAACGGGCCCGACGGAATGTCCTTGTACAGCTGCGCGCGGTTATCCATCTGTGCCTTGCGGATGCCATCGAACACTTCGATCGGCAGGCCGTTCGGGTTGTCGGCGGTCTTCAGCATGAACGGCGGCACCGAGCTGATCAGCACGGCCTTCTTCACCCGCCCGGTGCCATGCCGGCCGATGTAGCGCGCCACTTCGCCGCCACCGGTGGAGAAGCCCACCAGGGTCACATCGTGCAGGTCCAGCGTATTGATCACCGTGGCCAGGTCATCGGCGTAGTGATCCATGTCGTTGCCATCCCACGGCTGGCTGGAACGGCCGTGGCCGCGACGGTCATGGGCAATGACGCGGTAGCCGTGGTTGGCCAGGAAGATCATCTGCGATTCCCAGCTGTCCGAGTTCAACGGCCAGCCGTGGCTGAAGGTCACGACCGGGCCGTTCTTCGGGCCCCAGTCCTTGTAGTACAGCTGCACGCCATCGGCGGTGGTGATGTAGCTGGCGGTGCGCGCGATGCTGGTGACTGCCGCCGGCGTGGCCGGTTCGGCGGCCTGCGCGGACAGGCCGGCCTGGACCGAGAGGGCGAGGGTGGCAACGGCCAGGGTACGGGCGAAGGTGTTCATGCGGGAACTCTCATGGGTGGGTGGTGAGACGTACTTTGCGCCAGCAATCAGGCATCTGGGATATGACAAGTCCGAATTTCTTGATAGATCGTCCTGCTTGCGCGGACCCACAGTGGGGTCGACTGGATGATCATCCGAAGCTGCCCGACCTGGACCTGCGCACTACCGAACGAGCCAGAGGCGCTTGCGATGGTGACATTGCAGCCGGTTCTGCATTGCTTCCCGGAACGCAACATGACGTACCCCTTCACGGAGCTACCGCACCTGCGGCGTGCTGCCTAGGCTGATCCCACACGGCACCTGCCGTGTTCCGGGCCCATTGCCCGCGCAGTGGCCCGTCTTCCCATGAACTCCGCAGCGCTGGCCTGCCAGGCAACCGTGCCCTGGCAATGTCACGGCCTGCGCCATGGGCAAGCGCCCGGATACGTTCGCGCCAGCCTTGCATTGCTGCCCGCCAAATGGCTCTTCGTGGAGATCCCTCATGTTCAGTATGGAAAACACCGCCGCGCCCATTGCTCCCGCCCTCGATGAACTGGTGCCCTCGCGCTACGCCCTGAAAGTGGGCGACGTCGAGGTGCTGGTGATCAGCGATGGCGTCCTGCCGTTGCCCACCCAGATGCTCGGCCACAACGTGCCGGCCGCCGACCGTGCCGAATGGTTCGAAGAGATGTACCTGCCGCAGGATGCCTTCGACTGGGCATTGAACGTGATGGTGGTGCACAGCGGTGATCGCACCATCCTCATCGATGCCGGCCTGGGCATGGACCCGGACCTGCAGCTGCCGCGCGCCGGCCAGCTGATCCGCCGCCTCGGTGCCGCCGGCATCAACCTGGGCGAAATCACCGACGTGGTGATTACCCACATGCACATGGACCACGTCGGCGGCCTGCTGGTTGAAGGCGTAAAGGAACGGCTGCGCCCGGACCTGAAAATCCACGTCGCAGCCGCGGAAGTGGAGTTCTGGAAGTCGCCGGACTTCAGCCGTACCAACATGCCGCAGGGCTTCCCCGATGCACTGCGCGCCACGGCCAAGCACTTCTGGGCCGAGTACAGCAGCTATGTGCACACCTTCCAGGACGAACAGCAGATCGCGCCGGGCGTGACGGCCCGCCGTACCGGTGGGCATACCCCGGGCCACTGCGTGGTGCGCGTAGCGTCCGCGGGGCAGGCCCTGACCTTTGCCGGTGACGCGGTGTTCGCGGTCGGCTTCGACCAGCCGAACTGGCACAACGGCTTCGAGCACGACCCGGAGGAATCCGCACGCGTTCGCATTGCTCTGCTGAAGGAACTGGCCGGCACCGGTGAAATGCTGGTGGCCACGCATCTTCCGTTCCCGTCAGTGGGCCGGGTGTCGCTGGAGGGCGAGACTTTCCGCTGGGTGCCGGTGTTCTGGGACTTCTGATCGGATCCTGCGGATACAGCGCAAGCAGAAGTTTTCGACGGGGCGCATCGGCGCCCCGCTCGAATCCCGCAAGGGCGGCCGGCAACGGACGCCATCCCTGGCTGGCGTGGAACTACTGGATGGCGATAGGGCGAGCCAACCGCTGCAGCTTGCGCGGGTTGCGCTGCACCAGAACCTGCGTGATCCGCTCGCCATCGGTCTCGAAGGCCATCGCCGCCTCCAGCTCGCCATCGAAATAGCGCAGCAGTCCCAGCCGTCCGTTGAGCATGGCCGGTACCATCCGCAACTGCGCGCTGCGCCGCAGGTGCGGGGCATACAGCAGCTGGGCAATGCGTGCGCCCCCGACCATCGGCCCTGGGAAGCTGGTGACGATACCGCCGCCGTCACCCACCAGCTCGGCCGATTCGGCCATCAACGCCTTCATCGTGCGGAAATCGCCACTGGATGCAGCCTCGGCGAAGCGGCGCAGCAGTTTCTGGTGCACGTCCTGCGGGACGTTGTAGCGCGGGCGCTCCTGCCTGAGCTGCTGGCGCGCGCGATGCACGATCTGCCGGCAGGCGGCCTCTGTCTTGTCCAGGGTGCGCGCAACCACCGCGTAATCCTGATCGAACACATCGTGCAGCAGGAAAGCCGCACGCGCATCCGGGGCCAACCGTTCCAGCACACTGAGGAAGGCGACCGACAGATCGCTGGCGGTTTCCAGCACGTACTCGGGCGTGGCGGTGTCATCGGTCAGCAGCGGCTCGGGCAACCACATGCCCACATAGTGTTCGCGCGCATGCCGGGCCAGGCGCAGGCCATCAATGGCGCGACGGGTGGTGGTCGCCACCAGCCAGGCTTCCGGATTCTCGATCTGTGACTGGTCGGTGCCATGCCAGCGCAGCCAGACATCCTGCACCACGTCTTCGGCTTCGTGCGAAGACCCAAGCATGCGGTAGGCCACGCCGAACAGGCGTGGGCGGAGGCGTGAGAACAGCGCAGTGGATTCGTCCATGCCAGCGTAGACGGGACAGGTCCCCGGATTGTGACACCCGGGAACCTGTCGTTGGTGCCAGCGCCGGACGTGCGATCAGTGCGGCGGCAGCACCGCCGGCTTGCCGATGTCCTTGATCAGGAACACCACGAACTTCGCCGGCTCGGTGGCGCTGGCGTTGCGGCCTACGGTGTGCAGATCGGCCGGGCCTTCATGGAAGGCCTCGCCCGGGCCAAGGGTGACTTCCTTGCCGCCGGCCACACCCATCACGATCCGCCCTTCCAGGACATAGACGAAGCCATGGGCATCGTGGCGGTGGACAGGATCGGCGCCACCCGGCGGATACTCCACGGTAAGGATCAGCGCTTCCTTGCCGGGCTGCTCCGGCAGGGCGCGGGTCATCACCTCGCGCACCAGGGGCTCGGGCGCAGCAGAGGGCGGGGTGGCGGCAGCGCCGCACAGTGGCAGCAGCGCAAACAGGGCCAGAACAGAACGACGCATGGCAGGTCTCCAAAGCGGTAGAGCAGGGCCGCAGCATGGGGCAGCGGCGGAAGGATCAGGCCAGGCCGGCCTTCTCCAGGCCAAAGACTGCGTCCAGGGTGCCGGGCGTGGTACGGAAGGCAACGTTGGCGCGGTTCCAGGCGTTGATCGCCATCACCGCGTGGGTCAGGTCGACAATTTCCTGATCGGACAGCTGGCCGCGCACGCGTGCGTACAGCTCGTCGGGCACGCCCTGCGCCGGCAGCTGGGTCAGTACTTCGGTCCAGGCCAGGCAGGCGCGCTCGCGCGGGCTGAACAGCGTTGATTCACGCCATGCCGCCAGGTGATGCAGGCGCAGCGGACGCTCGCCGCGCAGGGTGGCTTCCTTCACGTGCATGTCCAGGCAGAAGCCACAGCCGTTGAGCTGCGATGCACGGATGTTGACCAGATCGATGATGGCCGCTTCGATCGAGGCGGTGTGGGCGGCATGCGAGTACAGGCCGAGCTTCTTGAACAATTCGGGGGATTGCGCGGCGTAATCCAGGCGTGCGGTCATGGTGTGTTCCTGTAGCGTGTGAAGGGCACAGCGAGGCTAGGCCTGCATTCGCAATGCCGGTAGGCGGGGGCCGGGCCGCACGCTGTTGCATGAAAAGCACCAATGTCCTGTCACAGCGGCCGATGCTCGGCCGTCTGCCGGGCATGGACACCTCATCGCACCTGCGCACCGCATCGCGCCCTGCCAGCGAACAGGTCTGGCAGGCCTTCCTCACCGCATTGCGCGAACTGCCGCCCGATGCACGTGCGGTACTGTTGCTGCACGACGTGCTGGGTGCCGGATTCGAGGACATCGTGCCCCTGCTGGGGCTCGATCTTGCCGCGTGCAGGCAACGGTTGAAGCTGGCGCGGAGCCACCTGCACGCACAACGTGCCCGCCCGGAGCCAGGCCACCCATGAACGCCTCAACGCCCCGCCTGGCCAGCGACGGCCACGATGCGCTCAATGCGTCCTTCTCCACCAGCTACGCCGGCGTGCTGGCCTTCATTGCAGTGGCGTCCGAGGGCAGCTTCGCGCGCGCGGCCGACCGCCTCGGCATCGGCCGCTCGGCCGTCAGCCGCAGCGTGCAGAAGCTGGAAAGCCAGCTGGGCGTGCGGTTGTTCCTGCGCACCACGCGCTCGACCACGCTCACCCGCGAAGGCGAGCTGTTCCTGGAGGGCTGCAACCCGGGCGTGACCTGCATCCTGCAGGCGCTGGAGGAAATGCGCGACCTGCGCGAGGGCCCGCCGCGCGGGCACCTGCGCATCAGTGCCAGCCACGGCTTCGGCCGTCGGGTGATTGCGCCCTTGCTGGCAGCCTTCCGTGCCGAGTACCCGCAGGTATCCGTGGAGCTGCTGCTGGACGAGCAGGCCCCCGACCTGGCCGGTGATCGCATCGACGTGGCGTTTCGCGACGGCCTACTGGAAGACAGCCAAGTGATTGCCAAGCAGCTGGT
Organism: Stenotrophomonas sp. GD03777; assembly: GCF_029842485.1. Classification (NCBI taxonomy): domain Bacteria; kingdom Pseudomonadati; phylum Pseudomonadota; class Gammaproteobacteria; order Lysobacterales; family Lysobacteraceae; genus Stenotrophomonas; species Stenotrophomonas sp. GD03777. The sequence continues at coordinate 116,555 of NZ_JAOCGL010000001.1, read as the reverse complement.
GCCGATGCAGCTGGTCGTATGTGCATCACCGGCGTACGCGCAGGTGCACGGCCTTCCCGCGTCGGTGGACACGCTGCCCACGCATGCCTGCATCGGGCGGCGCCTGCCGGGCGGACGCATGCAGCCCTGGGAATTCCGTGTCGACGGTGCCGAAGTACACCTTCAGCCGCCTGCTGCACTGGTGTTCAACGATGCCGACCTGGCCCTGCAGGCCGTCATCGACGGGCTGGGCATCGCCCAGCTGCCCAGCTATCAGGTGCGTGAAGCGCTGTGGGCGGGCAGGGTGGTGACCTGCCTGGATCGGCATGCGCCGCTCGATCGCGGCCACTACCTGTGCTACCTCAGCCGCCGCCAGCTGCCCAAGCGCGTGCGTGCCTTCATCGACTTCAGCACGCAGCGGGTGCGCGCGCTCGAACTGGATGTGATCTCGCACTGGGAAGCACGCCAGCAGGCCACCCCTCTGAAGCCAGGCGCACAGCCTGCCTTGGCCTGAGCGTACTGGTGCGTGCCGGGCAACAGTGCGCGGCCGGTCACGGACCTACTGCCTCGCGCCCGCGCCACCTACGATGCCTGCGCCCGGCCACACCCGGCAGCCCCTCTACATACCAGGAGACACGCAATGAAGTTCCTCGTCATCGGTGGTACCGGCCGCATCGGCAGCAAGGTGGTGGAGCGCCTGCGTGTCGCCGGGCATGCGGTCGTGGTGGCAGCGCCCTCCACCGGGGTGGATGTACTGACCGGCGAGGGCCTGGATGCCGCCATGGACGGCGTCGACGTGGTGGTGGACCTGGCCAACTCGCCCTCGTTCGAAGACGCAGCAGTGCTTTCGTTCTTCGTGACCGCCGGCCACAACATACTTGCGGCCGCCACCCGTGCCGGCGTGCGCCACCATGTCGCGCTTTCTGTTGTGGGCACCGACAAGCTTGCCGCCAGTGGCTACTTCCGCGGCAAGATCGCCCAGGAGCGGCTGATCCGCGACTCGGGCCTGCCGTACACCATCATCCATTCCACGCAGTTCTTCGAGTTCCTGCCGGGCATCATCCAGTCCGCCGGCGACGGGACGGCCGTGCGGCTGCCGGCCGCCGACGTGCAGCCGATTGCCGCCGAGGATGTTGCCGAAGCGGTGGCACGCATCGCGCAGCAGGCGCCAGCCAATGGAGTGCTGGAGATCGCCGGGCCGCAGCGCAGCGCGATGGCGGATCTGGCCAGGCGCTATCTGCAACTGACGGGTGATTCCCGGCAGGTGGTGGCGGACGCCGATGCACTGTACTTCGGCGCGCCGCTGCAGACCGAGACGCTGGTGCCCGCGGGCCACGCGTGGCTGGGGCAGGTCGATTTCGAAGCCTGGCTGCAGCAGTCCGGTCTGTTGCAGCGGCAGCCTGCCTGAGCGGCGAATCGATCGCCTGCCGCAGCTGCGTTTGATGGAGCCGTGCAATGACCGAGCTGAAGCCGCCTTCGCCTGCCATGCTGGACCGCTACCAGGGCGACGACGTGAAGCCGCTGTACACCGGCCGCGTGCGGGTGAGCGGAGGCCAGGCCCAGCATGGGCGGGCGTCCGGCGTCGTGCGATCGGACGACGGTGCACTGGCGGTGGACCTGCGCCTGCCGCCGGAGCTCGGCGGGCCTGGCGGCGGCGCCAATCCCGAGCAGCTGCTGGCTGCGGGCTATGCCGGCTGCTTCCACGGCGCCATGGTGCTGGTGGCCGCGCGCGCCGGCCTGCTGCTGCACAACCCCAGCATCGAAGTGGCGGTCACCTTCGCCCGTGATCCAGCAGATGGGCTGTACCTGCTGTCGGCCGAGATCGTGGTACATCTTCCCGGCATGGATGAGAACCTGGCCTGCGAACTCGTTCGCAACACCGAACGCGTCTGCCCATACGCCAAGATGTTCCATCGTGGCGTCAGCCATGCGGTGCATGTGCGGGTCGGCCCGCAGGCTTCGCCTCTGTAGAGTCGAGCCATGCTCGACCATGGGAAGTGGCAACTCAGACAAGCCCGCCGTAGTTGGCCTGCAGGCTGGGAATGAGTCCGGGTGTCTTTGAAAGGGCTGGATGCAGTCGATTTCTTCGGACTTGCTACAACATGTTCTTCTGGCACTCAGGCTGGTTGCCTGCCTCGGTAGGGTCGTACATTTCGCCGACTTCACAGATCTGTACCCCGCAGATGGGCATAGTGGCCCTTCGGTAGTGTGAGCGCGTCCATCCAGCCACGGGGTTTCCCCGAACGCCAGGAGGTCACTGTGCCAAGTTGTGATGAAGGAATGAAGTTGACGCGTCGCCAGGTGATCGCCGGCGGCGTCACGACCGTGGCAATGTCCGCCGCACCGGGGGCATCATCGCTCGCCGCCGAACTGGCCGCGCCCCCGCCGCCCAGGCCGCCGGTCATCAGCACGGTGGCCTTCACCGTCAACGGCAAGCGGCGGGAGCTTGAACTCGACACCCGGACCACGCTGCTCGATGCCCTGCGCGAACATCTGAAGCTGACCGGGACCAAGAAGGGCTGCGATCACGGTCAATGCGGTGCCTGTACCGTGCTGGTCAACGGTGAGCGCATCAATGCCTGCCTCAGCCTGGCGGTGCAGCACCAGGGCGATGCCATCACCACCATCGAAGGCCTCGGAACCCCCGATGACCTGCATCCGATGCAGGCCGCCTTCATCAAGCATGATGGCTACCAGTGCGGGTATTGCACGCCGGGGCAGATCTGTTCGGCGGTGGCGGTACTGGACGAGATCAAGCGGGGTGTGCCCAGCCATGTGCAGGCGGATGTCAGCGCACGCCCCCGGGCCACCAACATGGAAATGCGCGAACGCATGAGCGGCAACCTCTGCCGTTGCGGCGCCTATTCCAACATTGCCGAGGCGATGGCAGAGGTCGCTGGCGTGACCTCTGCAGGGAGGCGCTCATGAGGGCCTTCAGTTACGAACGCGCGAAATCCCCGGCCGAGGCCGCCAGGGCCGTCGCCGGTACCGAGGGCGCGAAATTCCTGGCTGGAGGGACCAATCTGCTCGACCTGATGAAGCTGGAGGTCGAGACGCCAGCGCACCTGGTCGACGTGCAGGACATCGGCCTGGACAGGATCGAACCCACCGACGAGGGCGGCCTGCGCATCGGTACGCTGGTCACCAATACCGCACTGGCCTCGCATGAGCGCGTGCGGCGCGACTACGCGGTGCTGACCCGCGCGATCGTGGCAGGTGCGTCCGGGCAGTTGCGCAACAAGGCCACAACCGGCGGCAACCTGCTGCAGCGCACGCGCTGCCCGTATTTCTACGACCCCAATCTGCCCTGCAACAAGCGCCTGCCCGGATCCGGCTGCGGCGCACTCGAGGGGTTCTCCCGGCAGATGGGCGTGATCGGCACCTCGGACAGCTGCATCGCGACCTATCCGGGCGACATGGCGGTGGCCCTGCGGGTGCTGGACGCCTCGATCCAGACCGTCAGGGGTGACGGCAGTACGCGCAGCATCCCGATTGCCGATTTCCATCGTTCCCCCGGCGACAAGCCGCAGCAGGACAACGTGCTGCAGCGCGGTGAGCTGATCACCCACGTCACGCTGCCGAAGCCCCTGGGCGGTCGGCACGTGTACCACAAGGTGCGTGACCGCGCGTCCTATGCGTTCGCACTGGTGTCGGTCGCCGCGGTCGTGCAGCGTGACGGCTCGGCGCGGTTCGCCTTCGGTGGAGTTGCGCCGAAGCCGTGGCGCGTCGAGGCAGCCGAACCGCTGCTGCGCGACGGCGTAAAGGCCGCGGCCCGGCAGGTGTTCGCCGGTGCCCGTCCGACGCGGGAGAACGCGTTCAAGATCGCGCTCGCCGAGCGCACCCTCGCGGCGGTGCTGGTGGAAGGAGAGCGCTGATGCCCCTTGAATTCAACGCCCCCGCCGGCGACAACCTGTTCGACAAGGCCAAGGTCGTCGGCAAGTCGACGCCGCGCATCGACGGTCCACGCAAGACCACCGGTACCGCCCCCTATGCCTACGAGCGCCATGACGTGGCGCCGAACCAGGCCTACGGCTACATCGTCGGTGCGGGCATCGGCAAGGGGCGCATCATTTCGATGGATGCCTCCCGCGCACGTGCCGCGCCCGGCGTACTGGCGGTCATCACCGCACCGGAGACCAAGCCGGTCGGCAAATCGAACTGGAACAATGCGCCGCTGTTCGGCGGACCCGAGGTGGCCCACTACCACCAGGCCATCGCCTGCGTGGTGGCAGAGACCTTCGAGCAGGCCCGCGCCGCCGCGGCGCTGATCCGCACCCGCTACGAGCGCGGCAAGGGGCGCTTCGATTTCCCCGCCCTGGCGCCTTCCGCGCCGCTGGCAAAGGGGCGCGGTGGCAAGCCCGACCGGCAGACGCTCGGCGATTTCGACACCGCCTACGCGAGCGCCGCGGTCAAGCTCGACGAGACTTACCACACCTCCGACGAAAGTCATTCGATGATGGAGCCGCACGCCACCATCGCCGCCTGGGAGGGTGACACGCTCACGCTGTGGACGGCGAACCAGATGATCGACTGGGCCAGGCAGGGCATGGCGGCGATCCTCGGCATTGATCCTGCCAAGGTGCGTGTGGACTCGCCCTACATCGGCGGCGGCTTCGGCGGCAAGCTGTTCATCCGTGCCGACGCGGTGCTGGCCGCGTTGGCGGCCAAGCAGATCGGGCGGCCGGTGAAGATCGCGCTGCAACGCCCGTTGATGCCCAACAACACCACCCACCGGCACGCGACAATTCAACGCATCCGGATCGGCTGCGCAAAGGACGGCCGGATCTCCGCCATCGCCCATGAGAACTGGTCGGGCAACATCAACGGCGAGGATGGCGAAAACGGCACCCTGCAGACGCCCAAGCTCTATGCAGGCGCCAACCGCCTGGTCGCCAACTACATCGCCACGCTCGACATGCCCGAAGGCAATGCGATGCGCGCACCGGGCGAAGCACCCGGCCACATGGCGCTGGAAGTGGCGATGGACGAAATGGCCGAGAAGCTGGGCCTCGACCCGATCGCGTTCCGCATCCTCAACGAGCCCGAGGTGGTACCCGGCGATCCGTCCAAGAAGTTCTCCGACCGCAACCTGGTGCGCTGCCTGCGCGAAGGCGCGGAGCGCTTCAACTGGAACAAGCGCAACCCCAGGCCGGCGCAGGTCAGGGAAGGGGACTGGCTGGTCGGCATGGGCGTGTCTGCGGGCTATCGCGGCGCACCGACGATGAAGTCGGCGGCGCGGGTCCGGCTTGACGGCCAGGGCGGGGTGATTGTCGAGACCGACATGACCGACATCGGCACCGGCTCCTACACGATCATCGCGCAGACGGCAGCCGAGACCATGGGCGTGCCGCTGGAGCGGGTCCAGGTGACCCTCGGAGACTCCCGTCATCCCGCCTCCGCTGGTTCCGGCGGCCAGTGGGGCGCGGCAAGCTCCACCGCAGGCGTGTACGCGGCGTGCGTCAGCCTGCGCCGCAAGGTGGGCGAGAAACTGGGCTTCGACGGCGACACCGCAGACTTCGCCAATGGCCGCATCCAGGCGGGTGGGCGGACGATCAAGCTGGCGGAGGCGGGGACACTGTCGGCGGAGGACGGCATTGCCTTCGGCGACTTCAAGCAAGGCTACGACGTCGGCACCTATGCAGGGCATTTCTGCGAGGTTGCCGTGCATGCCTACACGGGAGAGACGCGCATCCGCCGCATGCTTGCCGTATGCGATGGCGGCCGGATCCTCAATCCGCTCTCCGCACGCAGCCAGGTCATCGGCGGGATGGTGATGGGGGCGGGCGCGACCCTGATGGAGGAGCTGGTGGTCGACAAACGGCTGGGCTTGTTCATCAACCATGACCTGGCCGGCTACGAGGTTCCCGTGCACGCCGACATCCCGTACCAGGAAGTGGTCTTCCTCGACACGCTGGATCCGGTGATCTCGCCGATGAAGGCCAAGGGTGTGGGCGAACTGGGCATCTGCGGGGTCGGCGCCGCGATCGCCAATGCGGTCTACAACGCAACCGGCGTGCGCGTGCGCAACTATCCCATTACCCTGGACAAGCTGCTGCCCGGCTTGCCCGACGTGGGTTGACCCTTGCGCATGGACCGACCCGCAGCCTCGCCCACTCTGGAGGCCTCCGCCGCAGGCGGAGGGGAGCCCGGCGATCTTGCCGAGCACCTGTCGGCAGCGCCGGGCTTCCTCGCCGAAGGCAGCCCGCGCGGCGTACTCGAGACGGCCTTGACGCGCGTGCGCGCGGGGGAGCACGCCGTGCTCGCGCTGGTGCTGGAAACCGATGGCTCCACCTACGCCGGTGCCGGCGACATGGTGCTGTTCTGCAACGGCAGCCAGGTCGGCTGGCTGAGCGGCGGATGCCTGGAGCCCGAGCTCGCGCGACGCGCGGAGCAGGTGAGCGCGGCAGGGCGGGTCGACTGGATCGAGATCGACACCCGCAGTGACGACGACCTGTTGAGCGGGTCCGCGCTCGGGTGCCGCGGCCGGCTGCGGATTGCGCTCCTGCCATTGCGTGCCATGGCCGGCATCGACGACGTCATCGAGGCTTGGTTGCGCGAGGGTGTGTCACTCCAGCGCGACCTTCGCACGTCGGGGCAGGTCATTTTCCGTGGCGGCCATCACGAGCAGGCGTGGCAGCTGCATCCGATGGAGGGTACGCAGCCCTTTGGCGAGGGCGAATGGCATTTGCCGTTGCCCCGGCTTCCGCGGGCCCTGGTGTTGGGGGGCGGTCCGGAAACGCCCTTCCTGGTTCCGTTGCTGCGGGGCCTGGGGTGGCGGGTCAGCGTGGCCGAACGGCGAGCGCGCTGGGCCTCAGCCGGGCAGTGCGCAGATGCGCATCTTCAGACCAGCCCGGCCGAGGCCCTTCATGGCGACCCGTGCGACGCGGTACTGGTGATGCATCACGATTTCGAACTGGACCGGGAGGCGCTGGTGGCCCTGGCTGATACCAACGTCGCGTTCATTGGACTGCTGGGGCCACGGCGAAGGCGCGAGGACCTGTTCAAGCTGCTGACACCGGAACAGCGCCACCGCCTGTCCCCGAGACTTCGGTCACCGGTCGGCCTGAGCATCGGCGGCCGGGGGCCAGAGGCGATTTCGCTCAGCGTCGCCGCGCAGCTGCAGCAATGGCGAAGCGCGCACGGCAGGTGACTGACGCGCATGCGGTTGTCGTGCTGGCTGCCGGCGGGAGCACCCGGCTCGGCCAGCCCAAGCAGCTTCTGACCCGGCAGGGCGAGACCCTGGTACATCGCGTGGTGCGGTTGGCGCGCGAGGTCGCGCCATCGCAGGTCCTGGTTGTGGTGGGCGCGAACGCACAGGCCGTGACATCCAGCATTGCCGGGCTGGATGCCACACCGGTAACCAACCCCCACTGGGAACGCGGCCTGGCGAGCAGCCTGCAGGTTGCCGGCGCACACCTGCTGCCCACGGTGACTGCGGTGATGGTCGTGGCATGCGACCAGCCCGCAATCGAGCGCTCCCATCTGCAGGCGCTGCTTTCCGGTGCCCGAGCCTCGGCGTCAGGGTGCGCGGGCACCCGCCACGGAAATGTGCTTGGCATTCCTGCAGTAGTGCCGCGCGCATGGTTCAATCAAGTGGGTGCAACCGGTGACCGCGGCTTTGGAGCGCGCCTGCGGCAACTTCCTGTCGATACGGTGCATGTCCTACAGGCACCGGAACTGGGCCTGGATATCGATACGCCAGAAGATCTTGCGCGTGTGCGCGATGCGGGCTGGATCGATGCCGAGGTCGAGTCGCACGATCACGGTGCCAACGCCCGTCAAGCAGATGACTAGCGGCAGAGCCGGAGCCCGAACCCTCGCTGCCCGCAGCCCTGTAGAGTCGGGCCATGCTCGACTACGGCACGCCACATCGCGCCCCATCAGGCACATCACTGGCAAGAATCTGCAGCACCCGATCCAACAGAACAGGCTCCGGCACGCCAGCCAGTACCTGCTCCAGGTAATCCAACGGCTCCAACTGCCATTCGAGGAACGCCCGCAACCGCATAACGGCAGGCGCCCGCTGCCTCGCGTCCAGTGAGACCTGCAACAGCAGATGTTGCGGGCGCCTCTCCAGCCACAGCACGGGTATGCCTCGGCAATGAACCTGGAACTCGGCATCTCGATGCCGCTCAACGAACTGGAAGCCCTGTCGTGGCCGAGCCTCCACGAACTGCATGGCTTGGCGGCGCAACTGCAGAAAGCGATCGCCGGGGATGCTGTGGAAACCGATAGGCGAGGGCTTGGGCGGTGCCAGCCACTGCGTCTGTGCCGCAACCACCACCACAAGACAGAGCGCGGTGGCCGCCCAGCGCCACCAGGCCACTCAGCCCTCCGGATGCAGTCGGGTACTGGCGTGTGCGGTAAGGCCGATTCCGGCCATGATCAGCCCCTCCATCACGCGCGGGCCAACGTACTGCTCCAGCTCGCCATTTTCGCGGGCGCGCTGCGCGGCCAGCAGAATCTCCAGGACCACGCGAAGCCCGGCCAGCGAGCAATCGGTATCCGCCAAGGCGATGCGTCGGCCGGGCATCTGGTGGCGCTCCGGCCAGGGCTGACCATCGGAGGCGGCGCCGGCGCCGATGCTGTGCAGCAGGGCGATGAGGGTGTTCGGGTCCAGCGCAGGGCCATTCGCAGGCGCGTCGTGGATCGGGTGCGGGGTAGGGGAGTGGGGCTGGTTCATGGCAGGGCTCCTTGCGCGCATGCAGAAGCCGCCACCGATAAAGGTGGCGGACGGTGCGTGGTTCGAAACCCCGTGTGTGGATGACCGGGCAGGCGCAAGGCCTCCACGCACCGCCCGCCATAGCCGACTGACGGATTGCCAGCCGGCACCGCGCGAAGCAGTGCCGGCTGGCAAGTGCGAGCAACATCCACACAACCGGGGTTTCGAATCCCGACCACCGATGCACGGTGGCAGGGCAAGGAATACGCGGACCTATGCGTGATGCCAATGCAGTAGGGCCGATGCCGTCACCACTTTCAACATTTTCAGAATCGTTGCATATGGCGCAATGAAGCTGGAGCGTTGCGCTGCAACGCTATCGACCATGTCGGTGGTGCAGCTCTGCGCGCTGTCGCCATCCGCCCGGTGGGGCTGTGAGCAAGACAGATGCGACATGCCTGTCCAGCAATGCGCTTCCGATTGCGTGTGACGCGTCACGTTAATGCGTGAAATCTGCGAAGTAAGGCGCTGCATGTCACCATGTGGCGGGGCGGATCATCAGCACAATGCCCCTTGGTACCTCATGGACACATCCGCCCAAGAAGGTTTTCATGTCTGGCATGACTGACGGACAGCAACTACGCAACGCGCAATGGGGCAAGGTGTCGCGCCTGTTCAAGCCTGCGTTGATCATTAGCGCGGCGCTGGCGGCAAGCGCAGAAACGCTCTATCGCACAGGGGTATACCCGCGAGCCATCTTCGAGGCGGGCAGCGCTGATGCTCGAACCTGGTTGTATGTGGCATTGATGTACCTGATCGCCTTTCCAGTACTGTTTCTTTGGATGAGGCGACTGCTCGCAGGCTACCCCATGCCATGGAACCCGCCACTCAAGCGCTGGTTGCTGGGCGCGTTCTCCCTGATCCTCTGCAGCGGAATGATCATGCTGCCGGTCATCGTGCTGACTGTTGGAGGCATTGCTGCAGGTCGCGGCAAAGGGCTGTATCAGCTGTTCACCGGCAGCCTCTTCGGCACATTCCTTGTGGGAACGGTGCTCGCCTACGGAGCGGCCCTGGGTGCATGGCTGCTGTTTGTCGGAACCCCCAAGCTGCTCTTCCCCAAGCTGGGCTCGCGCTAGGCCCCTGCCATAGCTTCCTGGAAGTCCCGATGTTCGAGCCTGTCACCTGCTTCCAGGTCGTCAGTAGCCCTTCAACGCCGCCTTGGTCCGTTCCAACCAGGCGGCATTGTGGCTGCGCGCGTGGCGCGACCAGTGCTGGGCATCGTCGATGATGCTGGCGAACAGGCTGCGGGCTTGCTCGCGATCGTCGGGTTGCGGCTGTGCCATCAGCCATTCGGCGTAGAGGCAGCGAGCGGCCGCATCGTTTCCGCATTCCACGGCGCGCTCGAATGCGGCGCGGGTGCCGGGCGCTTGGGTAGCCGCCAGTGCCTGCGCGTAAAGCAGGGTCTGTTCCGGCTTGCGACGCACATCCGGATGGCGGGCGAACAGGCCGTCCAGCGTCTCGACCGCAAGCGCGGGCTGCCCGGAATCGAGGCGGGCACGCGCCAGGCCGGTCAGGATGTAGGGATCGTCGCCCAATGGCGAGCTGGCCGCCTGCTCGAGCAGCGCTCTGGCTTCCTCGGCCTGGCCGGCATCCAGCAGCGTCATGCCCAGGCGAACCCGATTCTGCACGGTGGGCGTGCGCGCCAGTTCGGCACGGGCGTTGCGAAGGTGCTGGCCCGGGTCCATGAGCTGCTTGGCGGAACGGACGACCTGTCGCGCGCCGCGCGAGTGGCGGACTTCAGGGAAGTAGATCGCCAGGAAGTAGACGACGCTGCCGAGTAGCGGGAACGAGAACAGCAGGATGAGCCAGTAGAGACTCTGGCCCGAGCGGATGGCGTGCACCGCGAAGTAGATGGCCGCCAGTACGTGGAGTCCGATTCCGATATAGGGCATGTGTGCCGCCTCGTCCTTGTGAGGGGTGGAACTATATTAGGGGAGGGGTGGGGCGCCAATGGGTCGGGGCAATCGGGCGTGACGCGCCCGAACATGGGCGGTCTTTTCCGGCTGGAGGACTTGCCCCGTGTTGCAGCGGGCAAGAAGTTCTCGACTAAACGGCGTCAAGCGGGCACTTCATGATGGCTCATCCGTGCTTTTGGGCAATTGGACGGGTGTGACAGCCATCGTTATCCAGGGTAAGGGGAGTATCTGCTTTCGATGGCGGATTCATCCGCGCGGATGCTCTGCAGTCGATGCAGAATTTGAACAACTGCTGCATGACTCGGTGCATAAGTGCGAGTGCGTGTGGCAGGCGCGTCAGGCGCCATTAGACCTACAGCGGGTGTCAGCGCATCTGGTGAATGAGACTGGCAACGGCTTTATCGTTGGACGCGGGTTATGCGCCGGCTTGTTAGCATAACGGGATAGATCTAAAATAAAATTGCGTCAAAGGGGTGGCCCGCCACATGGCGAGCTGGAAGAAGCCCCTCAGGCCCCGCCGCAGGGATCGTCAATCACTTGATTGGGCTGCAAAGCAAGGAAAGGTCTTGATTTACAAATACTATTCCAGCAATTCTTCCGACTCGACCAAAGAACTACTTATAAAAATATCTGAAGAATTCACTATCCGCGCGAGCGCTCCCACAAGCTTCAACGACCCATTTGAGTTCAAGGTTCGCGTCAACCTTGAAGCTGACGAAGAGATTGCCAGGAAGAGATTTATTCTAGATAACCCGGGCAAGTCCGAGATGGATTTCACTAACTGGTGGGGTCAGCTGCGTCGTCCGCATGACTGGCATTTTGAGCAGAGAACCCGAAGCGGCCTCTTACAGAGCCTTGGTGTAAGTTGTTTTTCGTCAACTTGCAAAAACCATTTACTCTGGTCGCACTACGCCGCCAGCCATACGGGATTTTGTGTTGGCTTTGACAAGTCACTTATGCAGGATCACGCCGATGTGGTGGGACATGGCGCTGTTGAGTACAAAGAAAGCTCTCCCGTATTTAATTTTTTTACTGAAAATCCTGACGACTTCGCTCGCAAGGCAGTATTCCATAAGTCCTCAGAATGGGAGTATGAGGAAGAATTTAGGATTGTATTTAACACGCCAGGAATAAAGAGCATCCCCATGGAGGCCGTTAAGGAAGTCATCCTTGGTTGCCGCGCATCGGCGAAAATGAAACAGTACGTCCGAACCAAGATTGACTCATCACATGTTAATTACTTCCAGATGGTGGAGAGTCTGTCGTCGTACTCTTTAGAAAAAATGGCGGTAGTGAAAGACGTGTGGCCTATGACTTCACATTTCTAGGCGCTGCTAACGCTACCCAGTAATTCATCCATGCCCGCGACACGATGCCGTCAACTCTGTTCGCAGGCCCGGCATTTGGGGGCTGGTTGCTCAGCCGGCGCCCGCCTTCGCATTGTTGAATCCATCTGCGGCGGGCCAACGTAGGCGGCTTGTCCTGGCATTCGCCGCAGCGGTACTGCGGGCATTCGTGGACTACCAATGGGCCGGGGTAGGGTTCGTGTTGCTGGCGTGGCTGGCGTTCCATTGGCGCCAGCACTGGCTGTTGGTTCTCGCGTTCGCCGCGATCTGCTGGTTCAACGGGAACCAGTGGGCGCCGGCGGCGATCCCGGGTGGCGTGGCTGGTGCCGCGTGGCCGGTGGGCCTTCTACGGTTACTACATGGGCCATCTGGCCTGTCTTGGGTTGGGGGCGCTTATACTGCCGCCATGAGCGTCAGCCATTCCTTTGGCGCTCAAGCCTCAGGGGGATGCCATGCTCACAAGGATTGCGGCCGGATTGCTGCTGTGTGCACTCGCCGCGCCTGCGGTCGCTCAGCAGATTTACAAGTGCGTCACCAAGGCCGGGATCGAATACCAGTCAACGCCGTGCGCGAACGGCGAGGCGGCCAAGACGTGGGCCGCGGAGGTCGCGCCTCGATCTGAGGGCGTTATTGAGAATGAGAGCCGCCTGGACGCCATTCGGCAGCAGAATTCAGCGTCTATCGCGCCTCGACCTGCACCAACGCGGACTGTCTATCGGAATAGCGGTGGCGGCGCTCGTCTCCATAGCATTTCCCAGTACAAGGATCCGGACGCATGCGAGGCCGCCAAGGCTGAGCGAGAGCGTGCTTTCCGCATGTACGGCTCCAACCGGCCCTACATGGTGGGTCGCCGCATGGATGATATGGTCTGGTCGGCCTGCAAATAGCCACCCCCTGAAGAGCTCTTCGTATTGGCGAGTGAGAAATGAAAGACATAGACGAACGTCTTGAACACGCTGACGAGCGCGCCAAAGAATTCTTTGCCCGATTCAATCGGAAGAATGAGTACGCGATCCCGCTGCTCCAAGGTCAACTTTACGCCGAGGAGCAACTTGAAACCATCGTTCTTTCAGTTTTCGATCATCCAGATTGCGTGATCGACGCAAAATTGAATTTTTGGACTAAGACGAAGCTCGCGATGGCGGTAGTCGGGGGAGACCCTCAGTTGTGGTCTGCTCGTAATGAGCTGGCCCACGGCAGAGACGCTGCCCACCTGGAGCGTAAGATCGATTCCCTCATCGCAGCTATGCCGCTTAGACGCGTCGAGCAACTACTCAATGCTCAAACGAGACTGGAACGAATGAAGATCTCAGTAGCCCTCATTTGCGGCTCTCTCGCACGCATCGCGGACAACTGCCAGAGGATATGACTGGGGTGTAGGGGCAGCACCCCTACGGAAGCGCCTCACACGCGCTGGCGAGGCATCGACTCTGGCGCTGGCGGGACACCTATCGATAGGTCAGCGTCGGGACCAGCCATCACCCTGGACAACCGCCGTTGGCAACGTGCCATCTTCGGGCGTGATCAAGCGATCACCGAGGAAAAAGAAAATCCGGCCCAAGGGCCGGTCAAGGCGATACGGTAGTGCGGGTCGAACTCAATCATGCCGCGACCTCATCCTTGGCTGGGGACTGAGGGCGCAGGCAAGAGCCGAGCCAGGGGCCCAGCCATTGCCACGCGGACAAATCCTGAGACCGCAGCTTGCGCCTTGTGGGGCAGGGGGCAGGGAGCAGGGGGCAGGGGGCAGGGGGCAGTGATGCACAAACTATCCTTCCTCGGCCACTGTACCTTTGAGTGCACTAACAGCCATGGCCATAGATATCTTTGTATCAATGAGAGCGTTCGTGTACTCCTGATAGAGCCCTCCTATCTCTTCAGCAAGAACGAGCATCTCCCGAACAAGCTTGTCTTCGGCGTCCGTCAGCTTCACGTCCCCAGCAGGGGGAGTTCGCCCCATGAGCGATCCAGTGAGATAGCCATTTGCGGAGGCCATCAGCCTCCGCAATCCAAGAATGCGAGAGTTAAGACTCGAGATCTTCAGCACGGTAGTGCTGGGGAAGGCAGACAAAACCTCATCGCTGAACGCCATCTCACAGGCGTCCGTCTCAAGGCCCCTCATCACACTCCGAAGATTGGCTACACAGCGTTCGTTTGCAGGTATGTCGAGGAAGCCCTTGATGCTTTCGCTCATCGCGCCCATGCCCACCCCCTTCAACATGGCGCCCGAAAGGTAAACGTCCTTTCTTTCAAGTTCGGCCAATCGCCTCTCTCTTATCTCGTCATTTCTTTGCATATGAGCTTGATGGGCGTAGTACGCCGCAGAGAATCCGATTACCCAAGTTCCTATAGCAGCCACCCAATCAGCAGAATTTCCATTGTTGGCAACAAGATCAACGCCGCGTGGCGCTCCAAATGCAAACCAGCTGGCCACCGCACCAATAGCCGACGCAAGTACGGAAATGACCACAAGGTGTACCGCCCCAAATTTTCGTTCCATGCCATTCCTCTTGGCGACACCGCAGTCATGGGGATTCTGGCATGACCGACCCCATTTTCGCCCATTCCCTGATTGGCGCCTGCATCACGGCCGCATTCGGGGTCGCCGTCCTTCCCCCATTATCCATGTGCTGCTTGCCGCTATCGCTACCAAGCGCACCAGGGAAGACCAGGTCATTGCGCTTGCAAAGGCTGAGATTGCCGCCACCAAGCGCGACTATCTGCTCGCTGCCGCTGAGCTGGACGAAGCACAGAAGGGGCCGTACGCCCCCCCCAGGCGTCCATTTAGCGGATCGAGGCCCGGCTCAGGGGAGGGGGCGAAGACGCCTGCAACAACAACTGTGTTGTCAAACTTCCTCACGAAGCGCGCTCACCAGTTCCCGCAGCCTATAGGCGGCCTCAGTGACAAATCGGCCAGCCTCAACCAGCGCCTGAAGCGGGGCCAAGTCGGCAGGATCAAAGCTCTCCGGTTCCGACTCGTAGTGGGCGATGCTGGCCTGCGCAATATCCTCAAATTGCAAGAGCCGAAGCTCGAGTGCAGTGAGGGCATTGAGAGAGGCGTCATCCAACAAGCTTCTTTCGAAGCCAGCCCAGTTGTGTCGACTCAGCGATTTCTGGATCACATGGAGCATTACCTTCATGAGTTCAAAGGTCGGCTCATCATCTTCGCTGTCCGGCATGACGAAGTCTTCGAGCCTGGCGTGAATCACACCCGCTGTGTTAGCAGCTGCCAGAATCACTGCAAGCCGGGCGTTCTTAGCCATCTTTTCCTTGCGCTCTTGTCGCGCAACCTCATCATGCCGATGCCGATTGGCTTCAAAGGCAAACCAGCACGCGCCGACGCCAACCACCCCGGTGCAAATCGCTGCCACCCAATCCGCTGTACTGCCGGAATCGGCTGCCAAGTCAACTCCTCTCGGGGCTCCGAATGCCCACCAACTAGTGACAGCCCCAACAGCGAATACCCCGATTGTCCAAAGAACAATCCCCGTCGTGCTAATCGCGTGCTTGTCAATGCTCTTCATTCCACCCCCTGCGGCGTCCTTGTCAATATGGGGATTTTGGCATGATCCAACCCCTTCCTGTTTTCGTGCTGCTAGCAGCCATCATGGTCGTCCCATCGGTGCCGCTCACATCTTGTCGTGGCTGCGGGACTGGCTTGATCGCGCCCCCGCCCAGCGCGCCAAGCAAACGGTCATCGTCGCCAAAGCACGCGCCGAGCTGGCTACGTCCGACTGGAGCGCTGAAGACGAAGCCTCGTTCCAAGCCATCCGCGGCAAACAGGGGCGTTTCCTTGAAGCACATGCGGGGGGGGGCGAGCCATGGCCGTTGAAATCACTCGCTTCCGCATGGCTGTCGTTGGCGGGGCAGGGAGCTTTTCCCTGCTTTCGCCCGGTGAAAAGAGGCAGCTGGTAGCGGCGGCAATTGGCCCCGGGAGTAACACGGGCCAAAATGGTCAGCAGGACGCGATCATCGACTACCTGACCATTGTGGTCCCGCTCTCCGCCCTTGAAGAGGTGAACTGCAAGAAGCTGGACCTCTTGCTGCTCCGCATCTTCGGCTTCCGTGGCGAAGTCGTTGCCGGTGCGATTCGTGAGAAGGACTGGAACTTCTACGAGGAGTCGGCGGTGTTGATCGACCGGGAAAACGAGGCGGTTGGTCGTGTCGGCATCGGTGGAAAGAAAAGCACCGTATGCCTGAGTCTCACCGGCATCGGTTGCACTCGGGTGCGTACCTGCGCGGTTCGTACAGCACTGGGAACGAACGCGGCCACAGCCCGATACATCATTTCGCAATCTTGGTACTAAACAGTCCTGTTGCCATGAATAAAAGTCAAACAATCATTACTTTATAAGACTATTGCACCCAAAGCCGTTGCGTAGATCTAACTGACGCCAGTGTTGCGTAGGCGAGAGCCTCAGCAGCAACACATACGCGATAAGTTCGTCGTTAGTGTTGCGCAGTGTTGCGCGTCATCTATGCTGAAAACTGCTCTATCGCCCAATCGTTAGGAAGATGGCATAGTGGGCGGCGAAATTTGGGAGGGAGCCCTTATGCCGAATGCTGCAACCATCACGATTAGGGAGACCTTAGAGCTACTCGATGGTCCGTACGCAGGCGTTAGCGTGGGCGTTAGTGAAGGCGCATACGGATTTTGGCTGGGCTCCGGCATCTCCCGCGACCGGATTGTTGGACTTGATGGCGTCTTAGCGAAGCTTCTTGAATTCCTTCGGAGTCATGAAACAGGCGCGCCGGGCTGTCCTTACCATGACGCACTGACTACGATCATAAATATGGCGGCGCCCAATGCGGGTGAACGCGCTTTGATCAACTATGCGACCCCTGTAAATAGCTGGGGGTGCTTACCGGATCTGCTCAAGCGGTTATGGAAGCAGTACGCCGCAGTGTTGTCAGTTCCGTTCGGCAACGAGCGAAGTGACTACCTGGTCTGGGAAGGCCTTGATTTCGTCCATACTTTTGCAGGCCAAGAGGCAGATGCTGAGCATCTCGCCATAGGCATGCTTGCACTGGAAGGGGCTGTCACAGAGTTGGCTTCCGCCAACTGGGATGGACTGCTCGAAGCCGCCATCGAAGAACTCGGTCATGGCAGCAATTTTTATCGAATTACCGTTACGGGCGAGGACCTTCGCCAAGGAGCCGCCAACGCTACGCTCTACAAGTTTCACGGCTGCGCACTTCGGGCTATTGAGCACGAGGATACTTATCGTCCGCTTATTGTTGCGCGATCCGCACAGATTAGTGGCTGGAACACCAATCAGAAGTTCAAGATTGTCCGCGATCAGCTGTCAGCAGTGGTCCAAAGGCAACGAACACTCATGATTGGCTTGTCTGCGCAAGACGCGAACATCAAGCATCTCTTTGCTGCCGCAAATCAACAGCAGGGCTGGCAATGGAATGCGCAACCCGCACCTATTGTGATATCCGCACAGGATCTCGAGAACGATCAGCGTGAGTTGCTTAGCCTTGTTTATCAGGAAGATGTGTATGAAGCGCATCGTCAAGACATTTGCGAGTCTGCGAGACTGCAGGCCTTTGCCAAACCTCTACTGTTGGCGCTACTACTCCAGGTGATGACCCGCAAGCTTGAAGTGCTCGCCAGTGACGTTAACGCCCCCAATCTCGATCCGACTGCACGTGAGGCCTTTAGCGTAGGCATCCGCCGCCTCAGAGATCGAGCCGCTGAGGCCGGCAACGATGATCGAGCGAAGTTTGCACGCGCCATTGCAGCCACATCAGCTCGGGCGCTTCATCAACTAAGGGACGGTAACAGCCCTGCGGGCGGACAGATCTACTACCCGCTAGACGTACAGCCCGCCCATCTCATGAAAGGCAAGCTTGCGCTGAAGAGCACGGGACAGCGAGAGGCGGCGGCGGGACTGGGATTGATCGGGCTTGGTGAAGCGTCAGAGGCTTGGGCCGTTTCGCTTGACGACCCGTTTGACTCGCGATCTGGCGCATTGCGCCTTGTATCGCAACAATCGAGCGCGAGGGTCTTCTTTGCAGCGGATGACGACAAGATCACCAGCCTCCTGGAAAGCGGCGCATTCGACGAGGAAGAGGGAGACGTAGTAATTATCTGTTCCGGCCGAATCTCGACGCGACAGCAACGTAGTCCAAGGGGAGGTTGGCGTGACGGCAACGTCGGCCCGCGCTACCTACCACTGGGGCCCATGTTGTATGAAATCAACAATATAGATGAATTGCAGGAGCGATTCAGAGGAGAGATCGGCCTGTGAGTACGAGCGATCAAGTAGTCGACATCCTCGTGGAGCAAGGCGGCTATCGCTTGCTCCCGCAGCCGCTCAAAATCGGATCACAGCCATTTGAGTTTACTCATGCGCTAGTCGCCGAAAGACGGGCGAATGACTTGGTCATTGTGATGGAACTTAAAGGAAGCACCGCCGACCATCTAGTTGCACGTCGGATGCTCGCACTCACCCGCGCGCTCGATGTTCTGCACTCTAAGCGTCCGGTCACGGTGGTTTTCACAACAGGACAGCCGGGCCGCGAGATATTGAACTCTATTGGCAGGGTGTGTCGGATTCTGTCCGTCGGCAATCCAACCGGTCCCGAGGCGACTGACACTCTCCGCGACTGGCTTGCGGCGTTGCTCCCATTCGTGCAGCCGGCCGCTACCGATATCAAGCTTGACTGGGAAGCCGATCTACGACGATTCATGCCAGACAGTGCGAGTGGCCCTCTCGCGGAAGCACTCATCGCTGCTGCTCCACAAGGGAGAGAGTGTGTGGAGTCAGTACTTGCAGACAGCTTTAATCGGACGGTTCAGCCTTCACTGGATCGCGCAGGAGCGCCGGAATGAACGCCCCTCGGCTCAAAAGTATCGTAATTGAGAATTTTCGCAGCCTGCATGGCAAGGTTGTAGTGCCACTCGATGCTCAAGTTGTGCTGATTCACGGAACAAATGGCATGGGCAAGACGAGCATCTTGTCTGCCATTGAATTGGGCTTGACTGGTCGTGTTGCACACCTCTCGACCCAAGGTGAACTTTACAAGTCATATTTGACGAATCTTGGATGCAATGAGGGATCAATTTCTATCGCCACGACTTCGCCTCTCGGTAGCGGTGGCAATGCCGCCGGATCGGTGAAGTTCAGCGATCGGACCTTCAGCGCTCAGGCACTGCTTGGTACAGATGACTGCCGATTCTTCAGCGAGCGCTGCTATCTGCCACAGGCAACCCTTGGTCGATTGTTGGAAATCTACGACGAGCAAAAGACTGGATCAGCCTCACCACTTACGCTGTTCGTAAAGGAACTACTGGGCCTCGATCCTCTTGATGCGCTTGTCGACGGGCTCGATCCAGCATTTCACGTTGCACGGGTTCGCAGAATCGCCCCAGACTATCGACACCTTGAAGCACTGAAGCAATCCATCTCGAATCAGGCGGGAGCGCTAGAGAAGGAAATTGCTGCGGTGACGCAGGACGCGGAACGTCGTCGCGACAATCTGAACGCATTGCTTATTGAGATTGCCGCGTTGGACGGTGAAGAGACTGCCGCAGAAGTAACTACCGCGTCCGCGCTGCCTCTAATTTCCGCTGCGCTCATGACCTCACACGAACAGGATCGTAGGCTGGGTGAATTAGGGCGGCGGTTGACTGAACTACAAGGCCTGGAAGCACGATGGAAGGCTTTGCCGCCCGGAGACGCCAGTAGAGATCAGGCCGACAGGGAGCGTGCCGCTCACGCTGCCGCGCACGCTGTGGAGGCTTGGCGTGACCAAGATGGTGCCGCCCTGGAAAGTGCGATTTCTGAAGTGCGTGCTCTTTTTGCAGATATCCCCTCGCTGGAAGATGGACCCGAGAAGAGCAGAGTCGAAGCCTTGCGCCGGGCCGAGGTTGAGGAGACGCGGTGCTCCAAACTGTTAAAGCTGCACAGTGAAGCCTTGGATCGTAGCAATCAATTGCGTGCCGTAGAGCAACGGGCACGAAGCAGGGTGGACGAAATCAACGAAAGCCTCTCTGGAGCAATGCGAGACGCGAAAGCTCTTGCAAGTGCACTTGCTGGCATTGTTCCTCACATCGAAGACGAGATCTGTCCGGTTTGTGATCGCGACTTTTCTGATCTTCATTCCGGTCCGCTTTCGGCGCAAGTCGCCGCACGAATTGCGACGCTTACAAGCGAGGCCGGGCGTCTTCAGGCCTTGGCCAGCGAGCGCGCAGAGGAGGCTCGACGCATTACGGAGGCTCAGCGGGAGTTGCTTGGTCTGAATGGCACTGTGCTCTCGGCAGAGGATCTCGCGGAGCACACGCTGCGACGCGCGCGAATGGCGGATTCTTGCCGACAACTGCGCGAACTCGCTGAGGTTGCGGAACGTGGCACCTCACTTATGGCCAGAGCCTCTTCCGCACGAAATGAGGTCAGTATGGCACGCCGCCATAGCGAGCAAACGAGCTCGGTGCTGCCGGACTTGCGCGAGCTTGTTGTTCAGATCACTGGGCGGGAAGTATCTACCTATTCTGGCCTTGATGAAGCCATTGCCAATTCGTTCGTCGAAATGAGCTCGGCAATTGATAGCGCATCGCGCTTAGCAGACCTGCGCATGAAGTGCATTTCAGAGATCAGCCGCCATACTCATGAATTAGAGAGAATTCGTGATCTGAAATCCAGCCTGGGCGATAACGTGAAAAGGCTTGAGGACACCAAACAGGCGTTGAAAGAAGTTGAGAATGACCGTATTCGAGCAAAGCAGGTATCCGAGGCTGCCAGTGCGGTTCGATCCGGGATCATCCATCAGGTGTTCAGCACCTCGCTCAATCGAACATGGCGTGATCTGTTCGTGCGGCTCGCGCCTTCAGAGCAGTTTGTGCCGGCTTTCCGCCTTCCACAGGATCGGTCTGGTCAGCTCGAAGCCGTCTTGGAAACCATACATCGGTCAGGCAAGCCATCGGGCTCGCCAGGAGCGATGCTAAGCCAAGGTAACCTCAATACGGCGGCACTTACGCTGTTTCTTGCTCTGCATTTGTCAGTAGAAGCACGCATGCCTTGGCTGGTGCTAGACGACCCCGTTCAGTCGATGGACGATGTACATATCGCCCAGTTTGCTGCTCTTCTGCGAACACTAGCAAAGGGGTTGGGCCGCCAAGTCATCATCGCAATTCACGAACGCGCCTTGTTCGATTACCTCACTCTCGAACTTAGCCCTGCGTTCCCAGGCGACAGCCTCATTACAGTGGAGGTCTCACGCACATTTGAAGGAGATGCTGTAGCCAGCCCCACTGTCCACGGGTTTGTGAGGGATGGCGCCATTGCGGCGTGACGACGGGTGCGAGCGATGTAATCATCAGCTAGAAGATCAGTGAGAGAGGATCGCTGGCTAGGCTACGGTTCCGCATCGGTCCTTTTGGGATGACGTTTTACTCCAGCCCGAAGTTGATGGAGGCGCTTTGCCATCCGGCATTCAACTTCGGAATGCGTAAGATTAGGGCGAGTATTCGCCAGACTAGTAGCGACCTTCTCCTTCAGCCATGTGTCGTAAGGCAATTGGACTTTTTCGTCTCCTGCCTTCACTGAGCCTGGATCACGGTGATCATTCATAGCTAGGATGTACTCCTGAGGACGCGATCTGAACAAGAAGAATTACTTCTTCTCCTCGAAGGGCTTCCGGATGCCAAAGGGACACTGCAGCTCAACGCTTTTACGAAAGCCATCGCGCGATGTTTGCCACCGACAGTCTGCTGGGGCGACTGATCCGAAGACCTTCGCAGTGGCGGATTGGTCTTTGCGTATCCAGAGCACGATAGGCTTGCATCCCGGCTGTTGATGCCGGCGTGCCGTTGTACCGGCTTAACCAGTAGATCATCTGCAGAAACTGCCCATGACTGAAAGCAATAGCATGGGCTTCACCACCCCCCACATCAAGCGACTCGAGCCCGTCAGAAGCTCTCTTAATCAGCGTGGAGAATGATTCGGCACCCGGCCCATCCACATAGTCTGGGTCTCCGCGCCGCCAGTACTCATCCACCCATTGCTTTCGCTCAGCAGGGGTTGTTCCCGCACACCTGACAGGGCATAGATAGGTGAACTCCTGTAAGGGTAGCTGGTGGACATCGAGACCAAACCGCTCTGCGGTGGGTGATGCTGTCTGAAGTGACCGCAGGTACGGGGAGCTCCAAAGAGCTATCGGTGGGGACGGGAACGCAGATTGCGCCAGCTCTCTGGCTTGCACCTTCCCCGCGGATGTCAAGGGAATCGACGCGGGATCGTGCGTTGCCAGGCCGGCATTTGCCAAACTTTCTGCGTGCCTAATCAGCGTTAGCATCTCCCACACCTCTTGATCGGGGCCGTAGCGGCGCCGCTTGAGTTAGCCTATCTGAACATCACGCGGACTTCGGTGCCTTCAGTCGCGGGCGAATGCGCTTTGCCCCGATGATGAGGTCTGTATTGGCATCAAGAAAGGCCCCCATGTCGCTGCGTCGCTGAAGCGCCTTCGCAGGAATCTCAATATTCAGCCTCCTTGCAATCGATACGGCATAGCTCACTTGGGCAGATGTAGGAGGCTTCAGGTCCCAATCGAGACAATCCGATAGAACTGGCAAGAGACGCCTCGAGATGCGAACGGCCAATTCCTGTCGCTCGGGGTCGTGGGCGAGGCGCTCCTATTGCTCCTGTATAGCCTCAAGCAGGCCAGGCGAGGCGCCCAGATCTAGCAGGAGGTCGTAATCGGGATCAATTAGAAGCAGCGCCATGGCTTCAACCTTTGATACTTATAAGTAGTCTACCTTTGAGGTGGTAGCTATAGAAGTAGCCGAGGGCCAATCCTGTGCATCATGGAGGAAGAGAACTTCGCCCTCCGACTTGGCTCCGCCATTCGAACCAGCCGACTGGCGTCCGGCTGGAGCCAAGAGCGATTCGCGGACGCGATATCGATGCATCGGGCGTACTACAGCGCGATAGAGCGTGGCGAGAAGAACATCGCCCTAGGCACTTTGGTCCGCCTTGCCAATGGGCTAGGCCTCAGGCCATCCGAGCTGCTAGCCGCTGCGGGCCTCTAATCTGACCGGAAGTTGAGGGTAGGGCGGACTTGGGGCCAGCTCTCCACTTATCGCCCCCGCACAGCGTCCCATGAGCAGACTCAGCCACCTCTCCCAGGGGCCAATGGGCAGGGTGGGGCGCGCTTCAATCGACCATTTGGCGACCATTGCACCCCGGCAATCTCAGTATTCAATTTCATTGAACTGAAGCAACAGAGGCACCCCGGTCGGTAGCTCACCTCGGCGGCGATTACCGGCTAGCCGGCCTGGTGAAGGCCGGTGATGACGGCAGGTTTCAGGTTGGCGCGGGAGGCCTAAGCGGCGGCAGTCCCACCGGCCGGGCCGGGACCAAGGACCAGCCACTGCATGTGTCGAACCACGCTCATGGCTCAATAGCCCCTTGCGTGAACAGGGTCTCATTGGCATGTCGCAGGGCCACCTGCAGCTCCTGCACCTGGTGCTCCTCGCGACGCTGTTCCTGTTCACGCTGGTCTCTGACAGAGATAAGGCAGTGCTCAAGGGACTCTCTGGCATGCTCGTGCTTCTGCTCCAAGGAGCCCGCATGGCTTTTGAATCTGCGCACTGAGGTTGTCAGACTCTTGTCGGGCCTATTCAAGGGCCTGATTGCGTTCATGCGGCTCGCCTTGCAATTGCTCTTGCGCCAAGGTAATCACCGCCTCGGCCTCGCCGTGCAGCCGTTCGGCCAGGCGAGCAACCAAGTCCTGCAGAGCGTCGCTGACCGCGACGCGGGTGCCTATGCGTAGCTCGTCCTGCCCTTCCAGCTCATTACCGCCATCTGACGTTGTGCCCAGCTGATGCCATCCCAACGCGCAGGAGAATTCTGCGACCTGAGGGTTGGACATTGTGGTGACAACCGAGGAAGGAGGACCCGTAAGCGCACGTACAGTCACGCTCATCGGTATCCGGCTGTTCGGCCTTGGTCGGCATCGGCATTGCCTAGCCTTCCAAAATAGCGCCTCGCAGAGAAGGGCTTGACAAGCCAAGGGGATGGGGCGTAATTCTTGGCCTGAACAAAAGCTGAGTCGCGTGCCAACCTTCAGTCAAGGATGTAACGGACATGATTTCTGCTAGGGACAGGCGGGAGGGAAAGGCTCCCCGCACTACTTATCGCAGCCTGCGGCTTTGCTCGCTCATCGCGGGCGTGGCCCTTACGTTCGGGGCCGGATTCGAGGCCTCAGCCCAGAGCGGGATTTTCAACTACCAAGAGTATGAGAAGCGGGTAAAGAGCGCGCAGTCGCTTGCCGCCATTTCTGCCGATCAGGTGTTCGGGGATCGGACTTCGGGTTTCGACGGCAGCACCGAGTTCTTTGTCGAAGACGTCTCCATTCCCGGTAACTTTGATCTTCCTGTCAGTGTCGCCCGGCGCTTTGGAGTGGAGGCGGTCAACCGAGGCTTTCGCTATAGCGAGGCCAAAGGGCTGACGCTCTTCGACGACTGGGAAATCGTTGTCCCCCACATGTCCGGCGTATGGACCAAGGGCGCCGGGTGGATCACGGGCGATCGAGGGGCGCAGACCACGCAGCGTTGTACGGTCAATAAGGCGCCCTTCCTATTGGAGACATGGGGTTATGCCAACATCGGCTTTGGAATCGACGTGAAGTGGCAGGGTGGAAACGGCGAGGAGCTTTTGATTGCTGACGATCCATCCTACGCCTCGGCGCCAGGCTTGGAGGCGCCCAAGTGGATGACGGCCTCCAGGGCGCGGTTCACTTGTCTGGCCGCAACGCGCAACGGCTATCCGGGCGAGGCGTTTGTTGGGCACACCCCTGATGGAAAGAAGTACTTCTTCGACTGGGGCGTGGAAAGGCCTTATGCGACGGCTCAGTTCAGCGATGGCGCTGCCAATCGTTCGGTGGGACGTAAGCGGGTCTATCTGCTGGCATCGCGTGTGGAGGACCGCTATGGAAACTGGGTGTCCTACAGCTACAACGGGGACAAACTGACCAAAATCGAGTCCAGCGACGGTCGCCGGATTGACCTGAGCTACGACGGCGACGGCCGGGTGACCAGCGTGGCCGCGAATGGGCGCGTGTGGCGATATACGTACGTAGGCGACACCGACAGCAATGACGGCGGCTTGTCCCAGGTGGCACTTCCCGATGGTTCCGCGTGGACCTACAGTCATCGCGGGCGGCTTCAGTCCAGCTTTCCCTACCGCAAAGCCGATGATGAAGGCGGGTGTGAGATCCGGGCCGGCCAAGAGCCTCCGCCCACGCAGATGACGGTGGTCTCACCCTCAGGTGCTCGAGGTGTATTCGACTTTGAAATGGAGTTGTTTGTTCGCTCCGATCCGTGCAATGGACTGACGCCTCCATACTACCAAGCCTGGTCCCTGAAGAAGCGCACCATCACCGGGCCCGGCCTGCCTTCTATGGTCAGCACGCGAAGCTACAACCTGCAGTTGCCGGGAAGCGGTCGCTGGTCCAGCCTGACCAAACCGGATGGAACACAGATTCGCGAGCGCTATGGCGCAAATCCAGCACTGAATGAGCGCAAGCTTCTGCAAAAGCAGACGCTGGACGCAGCGGGCCAAGTACAGCGGGACGAGTTCTACACCTATACCTTTGGCTCCGAGACCGGCCCGTTCAGGGCGCGGGTTGGGCACTCGATCGGGGTCCAAGCGGGTCAGTTCCTGGCAGGTATGCTTAGTGCGCTGAGCGAGAGCCAGTTCTCTCAGGATGGTGATACCTATCGTGTGGTCTACAGCGACTTCAACCGCAATGCTCGTCCGGCGCGGGTGACCTACACCGGTCCTTCCGGAACCAAGGCCGAGATCAGAGAGCATTTGGATACGGCCAGCCCTTGGGTCCAAGATCAGGTACTGAGCGTCAAGGAAGCCGCATCGGGGAAGGTCACCACGCAGTACGCGTACGACAGCATGGCCAAGCCCAACGCTGTCTATCGTGCTGGAGCGTTGCTGCAGAGCGTCGTTTACGCTTCCGATGGCACGATCAGCACGGTGCGTGACGGAAAGGGGAACCAGACGCAGATCCAGGACTGGTATCGCGGCGTGCCGCGATTGGTCATCAATCCCGATGGCACCACCAATCGCATGTCGACAGATGGAAACGGGTGGATCACTTCCACCACGGACGCGCTACAAAGGACTACTTCCTATCTGCACGATCCGATGGGCCGCGTGCGCGAAGTCCAACCGCCGGTCGATGAGAACCAGTGGGCCAAGACTACCATCTCGTTCCGTCAGGTCGCGGCCGATGAGTACGGCCTTTCGCCGGGGCACTGGCGAGTCGATAACGCCCAAGGGGCACGGCGCCAGGAAACCTATCTCGACGCGCTTTGGCAGCCACGCTTGGTCCGTGAGTACGATGCCAACGACGTCACCGGTACCCAGCGATGGGTTAGAAATAGCTACGACACCGAAGGCCGTCCGACGTTCACCTCCTATCCTTCAAGGGATAGCGCTGTGGCGACCGGCACCTGGACCGAGTACGACGCGCTCGGGAGGAAGACCTCTTCGTCCCAAGACAGCGAGCAGGGCCTGCTGATCACAACCATTGGCTACAGCAACAATGCCACGACCACTGTCGTCGACCCGCTTGGCCATCAGACCATTACCCGTTTCGATGCCTTTGAGGGGCCGGACTATGAGAAACCGGCACAGATCATTCGTGCCGACGGCAGCAAAGTCAGCATCAAACGCAACGCATTTGGCCTTACGACCGAAGTAGCCCAGTCCGCCAACTGAAAATATGTCAAGGATGGCACGCGTGAACGCTGAAAAACTACGGATGACTGTGGTTGCTGTGCTGGGCCTTCTCTTTGCCTTCTTCTGCCAGGTAGCACATGCCCAAGCCTGGATCGAGCTGGCAGGCCCTGCGCAACGGTCCTATACGGCACCTGCAACTTATCAGTTGGAGTTCAAGAGTGGCGTCAGAGGCACAGGACCGAAGGCAGAGTACCTGTCTGGCATCCAGCTCACACGCAATGGTCAGGTGATTTCCCAGCTTCCGAACGGGACATACACCGAAAATGGCATCTCTCCGGGGAGCTACCAGTATGTCTTCAGGGCCTTTGCCATCCGCAATGTCAATGGCGATGAGTTCACGCGGGAGCTAACCTCACCGGTCATTACGATCACGGTGACCGCGCCACCCGCACCCTTTGACGGCGCAGAGTATGTTTCGGCGAGCTGGCCGGGTTCGGGCGATCGAGGAACGCCGTTCAGTGGCACGGTGACGTTCCGCAACACCGGAAATACGACGTGGCGGGCAAGTGATGGCTATCGGCTCGGGCAGGCCGAACGTTACGTTTCCAGCGCTGCGAAGCTGGGAATTGCCGAGATGGCCGTTCCCCATGACGTGGCGCCAGGTGGCACAGCGACCTTCTCCTTCAAGGGAACGGCGGCCACTGACAACGGACCGAGCACGGTTCAGTGGCAGATGAACCGCAACGGTGTTCGCTTCGGAGGCACCAGTAACGAGCAGACCTTTGAGACAACAGGAAGGCTCAATCGCGGCGTCATGTATGAGCAAGAGGTCCCGACCAGCATGGAGGCGGGACGGACCTATCGCGTCAAGCTCAAATTCGTCAACACGGGCAATACCACCTGGTCGGCCGCGGGCGGCTATGCCCTGGGGTCCTGGAATCCCAATGACAATGTCCGCTGGGGCAAGTCACGGGTGCCGGTGCCCAATGACGTAAGTTATCAGTCGCCAGCGTTCTTTGAATTTGACGTGGTCGCTCCTCCGTTGCCCGGCGTCTACAGCTTCCAATGGCGATTGCTGGAAGAGGGCAAAGAGTGGTTTGGCCGGGAAAGCGACAATGTTCAGGTCACGGTCAACGGCCCCCCTTCCAAGGTCATCGGCAACGTCGATGGCGTCACCAGCGACGGCCAGATTCGAGGCTGGGCATGCTCGACGGGCATTGAGGCTTCCATTGATCTTCATGTCTACACGGGCGGGGCCTTCGGCAATGGCGGCACGATCTTCCTGACCGGCAAGGCCGATCAGGCCAGCGAGCCTGCCGTGGCTGCCTCGTGCAAGGCGGGGGGCAATCACCGCTTCTCGATCCCGATGAGCAACGAGCAGCGGCGTCAACGCGCCGGGCAATCGATCCATGTCCATGGCATCTCTCCCGTGGGTCAGCCTAACAACGTCATTGGCGGCTCGGGAGTCTTCACCGTTCCGGCAGCGCCCAGCGGCACGGTATCGGTGGCCCCGGCGATGTGCCAGATTGCATCGGGCGCGCAGACCTGTAACGTCACCCTGGCCTGGTCGGCCACGGATGCGCGCGCAGAACTCAAGCGTGATGGTGGTGCCGTGGTGGGCAGTGGTGCGAACGGTTCCCTCGTTGTACCGATTGGCGCGGGTACGAATCGATTCACGCTTTCGGTCGCCGGCGATGTGATTGCCCAGACGGTGGCCACCGCAAAGGCCGCGCCTACGGCGCCCGTCAATCCTGACAATCCGGCCCCAACCGTGGCCCGGCGATACGTCTATGACGACAACCTCCGGCTGTGCAAGGTCATCGAGCCAGAAACAGGGGCGACCGTGCTTGGCTACGATGCGGCCGGAAACATTGCTTGGAGTGCAACAGGACTCGATTTGCCCAGCCTGACGGCATGTGATCGTGAGTCACCGCAGATTGCTGCTCGTCGCATTTCCCGCAACTACGATTCCAGCAATCGCCTCCAGGCCGTTGTCTATCCTGATGGCCTGGGTGATCAGCAGCTGGAGTACACCCCTACCGGTCAGCTGAAGAGCGAACGGGTCTTCAATCAGGACCGGGTGCCGGTGGTTACCACCCGCACCTACAACTCACTCGGGGCGTTGGCCAGTCAGAGCCGTGTCGTGGGCAATGCGGGCGTGAGAACCTTGGCCTTCGGCTACGACTCGCTGGGACAGCACATCCGCACCGACTATCCCGATGGCTACTCAGTCCGGCAATCCGTGAACGCCTTGGGTCAGCCGGTGCGGTTGCAGGACGGTAGTGGTGCGGTGCTCGCCAGCAACATCGTCTACGCTCCCAGCGGCGAAGCCATCGCGCTTACCTACGGCAATGGCATCGTTCGTAGCGTGACTGAGAACGCGCGTCAACTGACCGGTCGCGTCGTCGACGGTGGTGTGGTCGATCTGAACTACAGCTATGACGCGGCGGGAAACATCACCCAGATCCGCGATGGCGTGCGCGGTGATCCTGGGACAATCAGCCTGGGCTACGATCGCCTTGATCGACTGGTTCAAGCCAGCGCTTCAGCCTATGGCGGCAATGGGCAGTACACGTTCGGCTATGACACGCTGGACAACATCGTCTCGATGCGATTGCCCGGCAAGCGCGAGCGCACGTTCCACTACGACGCCCGCAATCGTCTGGAGCTGTTGCGTGATCCAAGTGGCAATGGCGTGTCTGGCTTCTCCTATGACAGCGCCGGCAATCTGGCGGTGCGCAACGGCCAGAAGCTCACCTACGACATGGGCGGTCAGCTGCGTTCTGTGGGAGGGGCGCAGAAGTACTACTATGACGGAGCAGGACTCCGTGCCTACGCATCAGCATCAGCTTCGTCGCCATCAGAGAGCCCACCCGGATTGGGCGCCCCCCCCATCACCGGGACCCATGGCTGGGATAACTCCATCCCAGGACGCGGAGGCAGTGAATTGGCTCTCTTGGCAGGTGATCTGGACCGCACTTGGCACTACTTGGTGGGCGGGGAACTGATCGAATCCACCCAGGACGGGGAAACTTCCGACTACGTCTACCTCGGCAAGCGGCTGCTGGCGATTCGTACCAATTCTCCCGCCGGTACAAAGCTCACTTACCTGCATCATGACGCGCTCAATAGCTTGGCGGCCACGAGCGGTGCCAATGGAGCAGTACTCACGCGCCACTTCTGGTCGCCGTATGGCGAGGTCGATGCGGCACCTTCTGCAAATATCCCCGGCTACTCCGGTCATCTTGCAGATGCCGATACCGGGTTGGTCTACATGGGGTTGCGTTACTACGATCCACAGTTGGCAAGATTCGTCTCTCCCGATCCATTGGCGGCGAGCAGCTCCGGCGGGCCGAATTTCAATCGCTATCGGTACGCCAGCAACAACCCGTTCCGGTTCTCAGACCCGACTGGGGCGTGCGATCAGATGACCGGGTCTCATATCTGCAATGGCAGTGGTTTCGCGGGAGCCAACCTTAGTGGTGCTCCCCAAACGCCGGGCGGAGTTCCCAAGCACAACCCCAACGCCACGGCCCCTGCGGAGGCAGTCAAGGCGACCGGGTTTGATGCTTTCGCGGAGTACTTCGGTGAACGGAACTGGTTCATCGGACCAGGAAGCTTGACCGATCTCGACGCGGTGTCGGAAGCAATTTTCGTTCCCCTGATGAATTCGCCAGCAGGATCAACCGCGACAGGCGGTCTCAAGCTCGCCTCTGCCATGGTCGTACTACGCGAAGCCAATGCCGCAAGGGGCGCAGCCGGTCCGGCAAGCAGCCTAGCAAATGCAGCCCTCCTAAGGATGCAGTTGAAGGCCGAGTCAGTAGCCGGCGCACTACTGCCCTCCAAGATCACCGGTTACTCTACGCATGGGCTGAATCGGGCGATCTCTCGCGATGGCGTGGGTGTGGCACCGGGCGCAATACTCGATGCAGTCAGGAACCCGCTGAGCATCACCGGACAAAGTGGCGGGCGCTTCATGATGACAGGGAAAGATGCCGTGGTGATCGTCAACCACCAAGGGAAGGTGATTACCACCTGGGCAACAAACGCAGCGGGGGTTCGATGACTAGGCGTACTACGAAAAACGAACAACAGATGTTGTCCTTGGCCGAAAAGGTTCTTGCCGCTCGACATGCTGCACCTGTGCTTGCAGAGCGATTGGCAGGTAGTCAAGTTACGTCGGACGACCGCAAAGCGATCATCGAAGTGATTGCGGCCGAATTGTGCGAAAAGGGCTTCGACGCTGATTCGGAGCCCTCTGCGTACGGGCAAGAGCTTGAGCGGTTGATCGACTACGTGAACCGGCCGAACCTGAAGTAGCGCGTCGTACTCAACTTTCGCCTTCGAAGATGTCCGCTCTATTCAGCCCGAGATCGTCGATGGCGAAACGCAAGCTCAAAGCTACCCGGTCTTCGGCTGGCCCTCATGCTGGGTATCCAGTTGATGCCCAGACTCCGAAATATCAAGCATCTGGCATTCTTCCGGCTCGGACCAAGTATGGCCTATAAGAACATCCAGGCATTGTTCGGGCGACGTCCCCCCGAGATTGAGTAGCGCGGCGGTTTGGAGTCCAATCCTCAATGACAAGGAGACTGGACGTGAAGAATCGCTTTTCCGAAGAACAGATCATCGGCTTATTGCGCGAAGCCGAGGCGGGCATGCCGATCAAGGACCTGTGCCGCCAGCATGGCTTCAGCGAGGCCTCGTACTACCTGTGGCGTGGCAAGTTCGGTGGCATGAGCGTGCCCGACGCCAAGCGGCTCAAGGACCTGGAGGCGGAGAACACACGGCTGAGGGAGCTGCTGGCCGAGCAGGTTTTCGAGAACGACATCATCAAGGATGAGTTGCGAAAAAAGTGGTGACCGCACCGGCGCGCAGGTTGCTGGTGCGGAGCATGGTCGAGAAAGGACTGAGCGAGCGGCGTGCGCTGTTCGTTGCACGCATGAGCGCCAGCGCGCCGCGTTACGAACCCAGGCAGGCTGTGGCACGCTATCGCCGGGGAGGCACCATTAGAGCGCGTCAGAGGAATAAGGATGATCCATTTACCACCCTTGATTGTGGAGCGTCGGCACGCGGCAGGTACTGTGCGCCACCAACTACGTCCGGCTGCAGATGTCGTCGTACGCGCCGTTACCTCTGTGAAGATATCTCCTCGAGTCGAGCAACCGCTCTGGGAGCTGGACACCGGAGAACGAATAGTTGTCACCAGCCGGAGCGGCGTGGTGATTCCAGATGGCGCAGACGGTGTCTTGCGCGAACGCGACGGAGCCTTTTCGTGGGTGTCGCATCGCTTGATTGAGCAATTTGTCCAAGAAGCTACGCGAGTAGGCTGGCATGAACAATCCCGCCGTATTGCGGCTAAATGGAATGGCCGACTCGCGTTCCGTGCCGAGGTTCGCCAGCGCGACGACGGCGAGGATCCAGGCGAGGCAGGACTGCGCCCTCCGCAGCTAGGCGCGCTCCATGCGATCGGCGCGCACTGGAGCCTGGACCTGCGACCAGCCACGGTGGTAATGCCCACCGGCACCGGCAAAACCGAAACGATGCTCGCAACGCTGGCGGCCTATGCGCGGAATCCGATTCTGGTTGTTGTTCCGTGGGACCTGCTGCGTAAGCAGACAGCCAATAAATTCCTGGCATTCGGCCTGCTGAGAGCGCTGGGCGTGCTGCCCCATGACGTACCCAATCCAATCGTCGGCATCATGACAAAGCGGCCCACGAGTGTGGCCGATCTGGAACTGTTCAACGAGTGCAATGTGATTGTTGCTACCATCCATACAGTAGGGGTGGGAGTTGATACGCAATTGCTCGCGACGATTGCGCAACGATGCAAGGCGCTGATACTGGACGAGGCGCACCACGTCGCAGCCACCAACTGGAACAGGCTGAAAACCGCGTTTCAGTCCGTACCCATTTTGCAGTTCACTGCAACCCCGTTCCGTCGTGATGGCCAACTTGTCGACGGCCGCGTCATATTCAACTACTCCCTTGCGTCCGCTCAGCGTGATGGCTATTTCAAGCGCATACGGTTTGAACCAATCCATGAGGTCGGCGGCACTACCCGTTCTGACCACGCCCTGGCCGCGGCCGCCGTTCATCAACTTCGGCAGGATCTTGGCGAAGGCCTTGATCATTTAATGATGGCGCGCTGTGCCAGCATTGGTCGCGCCGCGACGGTCTACCAGATCTACCACAACCTTGCACCCGACCTCCGCCCCGTGCTGATCCACTCGGACGAGCCCGAAGCCGCAGTGCGCTTGGCGGCATTGCGAGCGGGGCAGGCCCGAATAGTAGTGTGCGTGGACATGCTCGGCGAAGGCTTTGATCTGCCGCAGCTCAAGGTCGCTGCCATCCACGACATGCACCGAAGCTTAGCCATTCTATTGCAGTTCGTTGGCCGATTTACCCGAGTGGCGGGCGCTCGCATCGGTGAGGCGACTGCATTGGCCAATCTCGCAGATCCCGGTGCTGCCCATGCGCTTGAGAGGCTCTATAGTGAGGACGCAGACTGGAATCAGATACTCAGCGAGCTGAGTTCACAGGCCGCACGAGACCACGCCGAGCTAGTCGAGTTCCTGCAGACCTCCCAGCGGCTTGACGATACGGACGAATTCAATGTAGCCATTTCTCAACAACTACTACGCCCAGTATTCAGCACGGCGGTATATCGCGTCCCCAGGTTCCTCCCGGAGCGCTTCCATTCCGGTCTTGCCGAAGCGCGTCACGTGCACGCAGTTTGGCTACATCACGCCTCCCAAACACTGTACTTCGTAACGCGAACCGAACCCCGCGTGCGTTGGACGCAGTCCAAAGGTGTGCGCGATCGGGAATGGGCTCTTTTCGTCCTCCACTATGATCCTTCCATGGGGCTACTCTTTCTATCGTCTACCGACCATAGCTCCTTGTTTGGCGAGTTGGCCGAAGCAGTCAGTGGCGAGTCAGAGCTTATTTCGGGCGAGAACATGTTTCGGGTACTGGGGCACATCAATCGCTTGGTGTTCCAAAGCATGGGAGTCAAGAAGCACGGTCGGCGCAACCTCAGCTTTGCAATGTACACCGGTGGCGATGTTGCCCAAGCCTTGGGAATGACCGAGCGCCAGGGCTCGGTCAAGAACAACGTTAGCGGCATTGGCTGGGAGGCAGGAGCAAAGGTTTCGGTCGGCTGCTCTTACAAGGGCAGGGTCTGGTCGCGTGAGCAAGGAACAGTGCCCGCATTGGTCAATTGGTGCAAAGCCATGGGTACGAAGCTGTTGGATGACAGTATTGACGTCGCCACGATCATTGCTAACGTCCTTATTCCAGAGGAGGTGACCGGCCTGCCGCCAGATAAGGTCATCCTCTCCTTGGAGTGGCCTGCAGAACTTTTGGCAATGGCCGAAGAGCGGGTGGTGTTGGCAACGAATGCGGAGCCGGCTGATAGCTGGCCGCTGTACCTTGTGGACATCGATTACGACGGCACCCAAGGGAACGATGTCTATTTTTCCATCAGGACGGATGATCAGGAGCCACTGGCAAAGTTAGTCCTTTCAGTCGGAGGCAGAACCGGCTATAGCGTGGCACAGACCGATGGCGACCAAATCCTGATCAGCGTCGGCCGCCGGACCCTGGCGCTGGATGCGTATCTATGCGAGTGCCCGCCACTACTTCGATTCGTAGACTTGTGCGAGCTGGACGGCAACCTTTTGATTCGCCCCCAAGATCCACGCCATCTGGTGATCGACGACTCGCGGTTCGAATCTTGGGATTGGACTGGTGTTGATATCACGAAGGAGTCGATGTGGAAGAACGGGGCGCTGCGCCAAGATTCCATCCAATGGAAAGCGGCACGACACTTTATTGATGGCGGCTTCGAAGTCGTTTTCGACGATGACGCTGCCGGTGAGGCGGCAGATCTGGTTTGCTTGAAGGAGGAGGACGATTCGATCCGCTTGGCATTGATACACTGCAAGTTCTCGGGCAATGCTGCGGCGGGTGAGCGAATTAAAGACGTCGTGGAAGTGTGTTCGCAGGCCATACGTTCCGCAAAGTGGAAATGGCGATTCGCTGATCTCGGCAAGCACCTCCTGCATCGCGAGGATCGGCTGAGGCTTGAGAATCGACTAACCCGGTTCTTGGAGGGGGGCGCCGTTGACCTGAATCGTATTGTGCGTGCAAGCCGATTCAAGCCAGTTGAGGTAGAGGTTCTGGTTGTTCAGCCCGGCATTTCTGCGGCGGCACGAAGTGATGATCAGAACATGGTTCTAGCATCCGCTGCTGCGTACTTGAAAGAGACGATTGGCTGCGACTTGGATATCGTGTGTAGCATGTAGCGCTCTGGAAACTGCAACTATCTAACAAGCGAAAGCTGGGCAGGGCGCTACTTTGACCTGCGCGGCGCAAGCAGCTCCACGTTCGCACCCGGCACGGCTCCCATCTGTTCCAGACGATCCCTGACACTGCTGTACGACTCGTAGAACTGCGCCCACTTGCTGAAGCCACCGAGTTCGCCAACCGCGCGAATCATGGCAACGTGGGATGCAGTTAGCATGGCCACCTGCGACTCGAGCTCCAGAATTCGAACATCGCGATCAGCCAACGCGTTTGCCGCAGAGGCACCAGAGAGCTTGCCGGTCCGGCCACGCCAACGACGGTACTCGGCTTGCCGCTCCTGATACTGCGCAAGCATACGACTCCGCTCTGGGCTCCGGGTAACTGACGACGCAGCATTGATCCGCGGGTGCAAACGCGCGACCGCACGAGCGGTAATGTCTGCATCGCGAGCAAGAAGATCGTCCAGCACCTGGCGCATTTCCGGATCCGGATCGGACACAGCCTGTTGCAACAGATCAGTACTCATCCATGACCCCCTTGCGACGTGGAAGCGAGAGATCGGGACCATCCGGAAATGGCCTTTCGCCGGGCTTAGTTGCCAGTAGCCTGCGCACGCCTGTTAGCCGTTCCTTCGCATGCTCGATCTGGTTTGTACGGCCGATGCTCTTAGACGGTCTGGCCTCGGCGGTCTCGATGGCCCCGACGAGCTTGAGCTCAAGCGTCTCCAAGTGTCGGCGGTTTTCTGGCAGGTTCGTTGCCGAAAGATGGCGGCAGCCGGAGAAGCATTCAAGGTGTTTAGGGCATGGATCGACAGTGAAACTGTTCAAGCAATGTCCATAGGGGGTTGCATGAAAACCGTCGGCTTCGATCCTCAGGAACTGGAACGCTGCGGCGTCACCTTCAGTACTCTGGATGCGCTTGAATTCGTCCACGATTGGCCCGCTGGCTTTTCCGTACTGGATCATCTTCGCGACCGTAACTGCCTTCTCTCCTAGCGCGATCGCGACATCTTCAGGAACTTCCAGCTGATCCAGCTCCTCAGCCAGGCTGCGATGATCGTAGTCGTGGCTTTGAGCCACGCTGCGACGGTTGAAACGCTTTGAGATGATGGTGTCGGCTACACCGAGACGAAATAGCTCGGTGTTCTGCAAGTGGCGCAGCATGTGGGATGTGAGCACCAAGTCCTTGTCTCCTTCAGATTCGCCATAACGTTTGAACAGCGTATCGCGAGACTTCTGCTCGCCAAGAGACAAACCAACCAAGCGTGTATCAGGCCTTCCAACGGAGACATATCGCGTGACGTCGCAGAGTCCTCCATTTCGCTCTTCCGCCAAGGATCTCTTTGGATGCAGAAAAAGAAACTCCCAAGAAGCAAAGCTACGATCGGGCAGATTGAAGGGCTCGGTGTCCGGTAGCTTGGACACAGCTTCAGCACGGAGGTACGCCTCTAGCTCTCCCACTCTCACGAAGATGTCGCCTATGTCATGCTTGCCGTGGAGCGAGATGGCTGCTCCATCAGTACTTCTAAGCACCACCGCACCACCGTGCCTTCCATTGAACTCTGCCAGGCGACGAACATACATGCGAGCGGCCCCATTCAACTCGCCAGTACCGTTGAGCCGTCTCTGCTCTTGCATCCTCTGCAGTTGATCAAAGCTTTGGGATGAGTAGTCCTTCCGACACGCTTGTATCCAAGTCCGTTTCTCTTCCTCGCTAATGTCTAGCCAGAAAGCGTTACCTGTGACGCGGGTGTAAATCTCCGTAACCGGGACGAGCTCACTTAGCGCAAAGTCAGGCATAATTCGCGCTGTTTCAGTTTGCCTTTTAAGTGTACTGCGCAGAGGGGTAGTGATCGCCGCAGCGCGGACTAGTGTCTCGCTCACAATTTCCTCGAACATTCGCGGAACATAGTGAGTCTTGTCGATCAGCAAACTGCCACCGGCACCGTTCGCCTGCTGCTTCTCGGCAAAGTGTCGAATCATGAGCGACTGGGAATAGCCTCCCAACTCTCCTGCAGGTCGCTGCCTTGAGTCGTAGTAGTGTCGGTCCGTCCGCCACGCAGCAGGCAAAAGTGAGGCTTCTCCAATTCTGAATCCCGTCAAGATCATAATGCGAATCGCTGCAAAGCGAAGTTCGTCTACAAAGGTTCGGGGTTGCTCAGTCATTACGATTCGCACCAACTCCCAGAAAGCGCGACGCTCAGGCAGACGCTCAGAGCGCTTTCGATCTTCCAGGTTGTCCCGAATCTCCTCATAAGACTTCAGGAATTTGGACCGTCTAGTGGCTCTAGGCTGCAGTCGTGAAGTGGCCAGGGCAGGGTAGAGCGGCCCCACATCCGCCAAGTGATTGGCATCAAACAAAACCTTGATCAGCCCCGCGATCAGATCTCCAAGCTTCCCCGATGCCTGCATGCCATTCGCCACACTAATTGCTAGAGCTAGCTCATCGCGCGTCACGCTCCATGGCTCTACGCCTGCCGCACACGTAGCGATCACCCGCAAGGGGCGCACCACATTGTTGGCGACATGACCGAAGGAGTTGCGACGAACATAGAGTTGGTCAATGACTGCTGCTTTGATGAGGTCCTGCCATGCCTGCGACAGCGTATGACCAGGGAGAGATGGCAGTCCGCTTGAAGTGCGGGCGGCATTGAGCGCATCAAGTGCAGGCGGTTCGGCACTGAAGTGTCGCAAGCGATGCTTTGGAGCAACGCCTCCTGCCAGCGCTGTGAGGTCCCACTCATGCCCTTTGATCGCCGTGCCAGCTTGGTCCAGTGGAATATCCCAGGCGACTTCATGCGTTGAAGCCAGCCTCTTGGCGAAATGAATAAAAGCCTCGTAATGGGGGTTCATGACGGCGAACCTTCGAGCTCGCTCAACACTGCCTGAACTGCGACAACAGTTCTCTCGAGCTGCAGATAGGCCGCAGACGCCCCCTCACCACGAGATGAGTCATGAAAGAATCGCACCACGGACCGGAAGTCTTCTAAGACTCTTGCGTGGATCTGAGAGTCGTATATCGGCATGAATTTTCTGCAGCCGTAGCATGACAGGATCGGATTGTAGGGGCACGCAACTTGATCTGAGCTGCACCCTCCGATTCCAGCTATTGGCACTCCATGTGGCGCTCCTCCTATCTGCTGGGATTCCTTTAGCTGCGCCAGTTCCTCGGCGTCAATGAAGCGGTCGTGCGCGATGCGCGCCACGCGCTGATAGATGTCAGAGATTCCAAGTGCTTTGTTTACACGCTCAGCTTGGTTGGCCGAAGTTTCGTAGTACACGAGCGCGGTAGTTATGTCCGTATGCCCAAGGAACTCAGCTAGCTCCTCCTGACTAGCCCCCGCATCAACGAGGCGCTGAGCAGCTGTGTGGCGTAGATTGACAGCGGTCACATCCTGCCCGAGCAAATTGCGAAGTAACGAGCTGATGCGGCGACTTGCTTCATTAGCAGATACAGCGCCGAACACCCTGGCATTCACATCATCGCCACTGACCCGAAAGTGCCGATCAGTCTCGACGAAAAGCGGGGTCCACTCCCGCTTTACTCTCCTGAGTAGTGGCTTAGAGGCGCCGGAGCTGCGCTGTTTAGCCATGCGAAAGGTCACGTGAACGGTAGCGAGAAGCTCGTCAGCATCCAGGCGAACTTTCAGGTCTCGGAAGGTCAGCATTGCAACCTGAATTGGCCGCATTGCAAATTGGTAGGCACAAAGCAACATGGCCGCGTCCTGCAATTCTTTGAGAGGAAGCAGCGACCGTCTACATTTGTTCGTCGCGTCATCAAGAAATCGAACTACCGCAGCTTCATCGTTTGCTGAGATGAAGGCTTCTCCTGATCTTACGGCGGCGTACTTGTCGCTGAAGGGGAGGGGTAGGGCAGATACTAGTTCATGGTAGGCGTCGGACCAGTCATTGATTCGATGCTTACAAAGCAACTTTAGGACCGATTTTGCGCAGGAGTAGCCGTCGGGAGGCAGTTCTTTGGCGAGAAGGATGGTCCAAAGAGCTGAAATTCCTGTGGGCCTAGCGCCCAGCAGTTCGGCGATATCTTCTTGCTCCAGGTGCTTCGCGCCTAGGACGTACTGTGCAGCCGTCCTGGGCGCGGCCCCATCTCCAACCATGCGGAGAAAAACGTGCTTTAGCAGCTCTCCAAATACCTCATGGACTGAACTGAAATCGAGGTTGATGACACTTCCATTCGCATGAACTTCGAAGCGACTAGCTGCAGCAGGATCACGAATCGAGCGAAGCGTGTCATCAAAATCGTCGTAGTATCTAATCACGGGAGGTAGAGGAGGAACCTGTGCAACTACTTGACGCAAACTAGACCAGTCAAGGCCAGGGCAATGAAGACGTCGCATGTTCACTTTCCTATCCAGCGGTGGAATTCAGGAAGGAATTGCTCTGAGGACTTCGACTCGCTCGTCGAACTCATTGTTCCATACCGACGACAGACGGTCTTCAAAGACCGCCCGCGCATAGCGAACTGGCATCTGTGATTCTCGCGACCAGCCAAAGAATGCCCGAAGCTTTTGGAGCGCTTCATCCATGGAATCTCCTCGGTGGAGCAGCTGGTTCAGCCGCACTACGGCGCAGGTGTGGCGAAGGTCGTGGGGGGTTACAGACTCCCTCCCACATCGCTCTTTCAGTTCCCTGATAGCGGAGGCGGGTAACTTTGCTGAAATTGCGAGAAACATCTTTGTCAATGATTCAGTAGACATAGGGCTGTTTTGCTGAGTGTTCAGCAGAAAAGCGTGACCAGGCCTGCCTCGATGATTCTCAACATAGGTCTGTATCAGCTCCGCGATAGCGCCACTTACCGGCAATTGACGCACAGAGTGCGCCGACTTGATGCTGGGCTTCGAGTACCTCGGGTCGTCGCCGCTATCGGAGTATGGGCTCGATCGCACGTTCATCCAGAATCGCGACCTTTGCCGCCGCTCATCGAATCCATCCTTGATCACGTCTGCAGTAAGCGACAGGAGCTCGCCGCGCCGAAGGCCTTGATGCAGCATCACCAAGAAGGCAACAAAGGCGAGCCAGCGAGTGTGTTGCCGTACAAAGGGATTGGTAGTCGATGCAGGATCTAGCATCTCGTACAGGGCTTTGATCACGCTGGCCGGCAATGAACGAATCTGGCTCTGCTGGCGGCTCTTGCGCACATGGAGCTGACCATACAAGTGGGAAAGACGATGGAGGCGAGCCTCAATCTGCTGGAGCCGGCCTGTTGGTAACGTTGACTTAGACAGCCACGTGACCACCGAATCGACAAATGCTAGGCCGGTGCGCCAACGTGATTCGTCAGCCGGACCAACGAACGCCTGGTTGCGAATTGAGATGAACCAAGACTCAAGAATCTCGGCGAGCACGACATCATCAAGTCGAACAAGGGCATCATCCAGCGCATTGACTCCGAGCTGACGGTCCGCGTGCACGTACAAGTTTTCGATGTAGCGAAGCTTCTTTACCTGACTGGATTCGGCGAGGTCATGGCTAGACATCAATGACCATACGATAGCCCAGTACCGCGGCAGTCTTTGAGCATTGTCAACGAGTAGAACACCTCGCAATGGGGCTGGAACCTGAGGGTCATCAAGCACATTGAGCAAGGGCTGTTTCCCGTTGAGGAAGCAGCGCCATATGTACCATTAAACAGGGTTGTGTTGCATACACAAGACTGAAGGTTGCGCCATCTACGCAACACCCTGTAAAGTACCAGAATTTCGCATAATGTATATTATGTTCAAGATGCTGCGGGGGTGGCTGGCACGGCTTTTGCCTCGCCCCCTGTCCCTGTTGCGGCATGGAGCCTGATTGTGCGTGATCGGAACCTAACCGGCCCTTGGGCCGGTTTTTCGTTTAAGGCTGGCAGACTGGTCACTCCCGAAGGCCGCGAGTTGGAACCGCAGGATCTGGCCTGGCTGTCGCTCACCGCTGCGCAGGCACAGGAATGGCGCCGGATGATGGGCGAACTTCGCGGTGATGCTCGATCGGGACACCCTCGAAACCGTTGCAGCACTAGGGCCGCCCGAAACACCTTTCCTGCAGTGCCGGCTGAGGTGATCGAGGTGGCCACCCTTATGGCGCGGCGGCAAGAGCGGTTGTCCAGGGTGTTGGCTGGTCCCGACGCCGAACCACCTGCAGGTGTCCTGCCGATACCGGGGCCGAAGCCTCGCCAGCGCGTGTAAGGCGCTTCCGTAGGGGCGCTGCCCCTACACCCCACATCATTGCTCCCGGCAGCGCTGCCAACCACCCGCAGGCGAAGATACCTGCGCCCAGCCGTTGGACAGCTTGCGGAAAGCTTGGCCGCCGATGCAGGCGAATCCGGAACGCTTGGAAGCTTCGGAGCCAAGAGATGGAAGGCCGATCACGCTGTCGGAAGGTCCGGGGCGACCGGCACGATGCGCCTCATCTGAAAGCGTGCGGGCCTCAAGGCGCTCGCAGTACGCCTTCATGCCTGGGTGGGGATGATTCGGCCACGCCAATTCTTGGCAGTTGAAAGGCGTGGTGGTCTTAGACATTGAGTTATGAGCAGCCCTGGGTGCAGCAGCCAATGGCTTGGGTCTGGGCCCGACCGCCGACTGAAGCTGAGCGGTAGCGGCTGGTGAAAGCGCCAGCAACACAACACAAAAAACGACACGGATATCCATACCCCCCCCCTAAGTAGCTATGCCAATCCCTGCGCAGCCTACCACGGCACCCAAAAACGCCAAATGTCCCACGTAGTAGCCATAGAACAGTTTCCCAGAGCGCGGGACTGGCACGTTGAGATAGCCAAGGCGGAGCGCTGGAATGGCGAGCAATGCCCAGGCATTGCCGTTGTATAGGCAGACGAGGCCCATGCAGCACCACACCGGCCACGGATGCCTGCCCTGCCCTCTGTACCACCCCCAGCCCGACAGAACGAGCCATACACCCGGCCACGCGTAGTCCAGCACCATAGGGGCCAGAACAGCTAGCAGGATCACCAACACCCACCGGCGCCGTTCAATTGCCCAAACGAGGCCGGCCGCAGCTGCGAACGTAAGCAGTACGTTCAATGGCAGCCATTCGCCGAACGCCAGCACGGCGGCGGGAGTCGCGACGACACCCCATAGCAGCAAACGTCGCGCAGACTTCGCCGAATCGGCACCAGACTGGGCGAGGTTGTAGGCCATCACCAGGGCGAAAAC
The DNA here is from genome assembly GCF_029842485.1 of Stenotrophomonas sp. GD03777. NCBI lineage: Bacteria > Pseudomonadati > Pseudomonadota > Gammaproteobacteria > Lysobacterales > Lysobacteraceae > Stenotrophomonas > Stenotrophomonas sp. GD03777. Next base: position 74,415 of record NZ_JAOCGL010000001.1, on the reverse strand, counting down.
AGGAAACGCCACCCGGCCCAGCTCAGATACGACGGGCACGTAACCAAGCCCGAAGACCTTCAACACATGGTCGCCGGTCATCAGCACCAGAGCGAGCCATTTCAACAGTTCGCGCCCTCCGCTGGTCATAGCCGATTCTCCCCCTTCGGAGTCGTCATGTAAGTGCTGGTCGGTATAGGCGGCGACTCAGGAAAGCTCCCCATCGCACGCTGACCGCGGCTGATGGTGGCACCCTGAATTTCCCGCTCGTTGATCTCCCGCATTGCGCGATTCATCTGCGTCTGTGCATCAACGAATCGATCCTCCCTGCGAGGTAGATAAGGCTCGTACTGGCCGCGCCTCGCAATGTATCGACACGTAGGGTCATCAAGGTCGTAGCGCGTGCCCTGCTCCGTTACGCAGTTGCAACTCGGCTCATCGTGCTGACCGAGACCGTTCTCTCCGCCCAATGAAGACATGCAAAAGAGCCGGGGCGGCTCACTTGGAAGGCTTAGCTTGTCGTCGTAGACAGGGGCGCTCCACGGCTGCGACGGCACGCGTGGCAGGTAGCCATCGACATATTCTTTCAACGGTTGATGGGCACGGGCGCCACCTGAGCCGCCCGCCGTCGCTGACGCTCCGTCGCGCGGCACAGTCGCGCCATTCGGAGTAGGCAGATGAGAGCCGTCCGCGTTGACCCCGCGTTTGTCGATGCGCCAGAAGGCCTGATAGAGCATGAAGATGCCGAGTGCAATCAATAAGGGCAATGCAATCACGTACCAGGGGATGCGGCGCTGCGTCGTATCAAGCTCAGTGGACTTGTACGTCCCCATGGGGCGCTTTGGCAGCTTCTTACGACGTATGACCAGCGGCGTAGCCTTCTCGGCGCTGGACTCAAACCGGTCGAACTCACGAAGGTGGACGAACTTGGTGCCGAACCTACGGCGGACGTGGATATGCCGCTCAATCAGGTCATGCACGAACTGATCGCACTGCTTGTCGGGAGACTGGCTGACAAAAATGAAGTCCAAGCCACGATGGCGATGCTTCGCCAACTGCTCCACGTGATGCGGAACCTTGGCGCCCGGCGCACGCTTAGGAAGCATGCCGTGTTCGTATGCCTCATCGACCAACGCAACGGCGCCATCAGGCAAGAAGCTCGGCCAGTCACGAAACTGCTCGGGCGTCATCTCCAGAACGCCGGTCTTCGCGTAGTCGAACTCGCGAATATTGCAGGCGTAGACGATGCGCCCCTGATCCTTGAACTCAAGCAGCCGCTCGATTGCGTGAAGCGTTTTGCCGTGTCCAGGCTGGCCGGTGTACCAGTAGATCATGAGCCACCTCCCAGCTGATCGGCAACGGCCTTTGGCACAATGAAAATCTTCCATGCCATGCGAACCGTAAGCGCTGAAAAGATCATAGAGAAGGCAATGCCAACGCCCAAGTACGAGAGCATTTGCCAAGCAGGTCCATCAATTCCCCCGATGAACTGCATGACAAACTCTTTCAGCTTGGGCAACAAGGCATTGAACGTGACCGTTGTGAGGCCGAAGGTAGCAAGCGCCTTGCCAGCAAGGCCCGCTGCAACATCACGCGTCTTCCCCAGCAAGTGGCTGACGCCATTCGTGATCCAGTCCCAGACCATGCCCATTAGAAAGATGCTCCCATGAGAATTCGAATTGCGGTGTAGGCGCCGAAAATCAGGATCAGCGCACGCAGGATCGCGGCGACATTGCAGAAGTACGGCATATCACCAGCGGAGACGGTCTTGCCCATGATCGTGATCGAAGGGGGCTCAGGGCAGCTTCCACCACCGCCAAACATGTTGCTCGTGTCGAGCCTGTCAGTGGAAAGGCCGATTCCCCAGTTCTTTGCGCTGGCGACGTCGGCCGCGACATCACCCGTACTGGCTGGCGTACCCTGCCCTTCAAGCACGTCGGCAACGCCATTGCCGTTCGCATCCGACTTGCTGCCACCGGGCGTCTCGGGCTTCTCACCGGCCATCTTTTCCAAAGCACATGCAGAGCGCCATTGCATGAGCAATCCAGCGTATTCCATTGCGTTGCACTTTTCGCCGGTACAGGTAGGCATGCCCGCCTGCGAGCACTGACCGCCGCTGATGTTGTTGTTGCGACGCGTATTGCAGTCAATACGCCATTGAATGCGCGCCTGACCGCACATGATCGGCGACCCGCTACAGGACGGCGGGGATTGGCACGTGTCGCCGCCGGAGAACGAATCGTTGTCATCGGGGCCAGTGGGATCCGGCTCACCGTCATTGTCCTTGTCGCGTTTGCACGTGCCGTCAGGTCCACGCACCTCGCCGGTAGCGCACTGCCCGTCGCCAGGAATGCAGTTGCCCAGCGGGCTGCGAACCATGCCGGACGGACACTCTTCATCCTTCTTCTTGCAGGACCCCGCAACCAAGGCCATCCCATCAGGGCATGGCTTTTCATCGGTGCATGCGTTGCCAACAAGGACTTTTCCCTGAGGACACTCCGGCTCAACCGGCTGGCAAACACCGAGCATCGCGTTCCAGACCATGTTCTTTCCCTGCGCGGCGCAGTCTGGCTTTTTGTCGCAAACCTTGCCATTAGGGGTATAGGTCGTTGTGTCGTCAGCGTTCTGCCTGTAGACGACCTCGCAATTACTCACGCATCGCACTGATCCAGAGGGCGGAAAGAACGGCGTTGTCTTGGATGGCTCAGAAGAGCACTTATTTGTCCAGTACCAGTACCCCCCAGAGTAAGGACCAGTCTCCGAGCCGTTCGCGTTCTTGCCCCAATACAACATGTAGAAACGCCCTTTTGTGGGCCCCCCATCCATCGTGCATTGCTTTCTCGTCACCCCCTTCGGGATAGTGGCATCGGCGGGTGGAGTGTATGCGTTGCACTGCGATCCCGCCTCTGCAGCAGAGCATTCCTGACCGTCAAGCCGACAGTCCTTCTCCTGCGCGCTGGCTTCATTGGTGCTGAGCCATGCTGCAACGGAAGCCACTACAAGATAGGCCAACCGTCGAACGATGGCCGATGCGAAAAGACGGGCAAGAAATCTCATCACAACCCCTCGAAGGCCAGCCATACGGCGCCACAGATAGCCACGATGACGAAGTAACCCATAATCTTTCTCCCAAGAAAAAGGGGGCGAACGTTTCCGCGCGCCCCCTGCCCTACCCTGCGCGGCGTTACTTCGCAGCCCGCTTGGTGTAGGCCCACACCACCAGGATGCCGAGCAGCACGGCACACGCACCGATGATCAGCTTCATGTCGGCGTCACCGCCGCTGATGGCGGTTGCGATGGCCGCACCCGGGGACGAACCGCCGGATGCGAGGGCGGCACCCGACGCCATCAGGGTGGCAACACCGGCAGTGACCTTGGCCGGGACGGAAGCGCCGATGCGGCGCAGGTTGTTCTTCAGTTCCATGGTTTTCCTCGTCATTTCAGTAGACCCCTAGGCGAGCCGCGCGGAACGCGAGACGCGCTTTCAACCCGATTGCCCACGCGCCCACGATGGCGAACGCGACAAGGGTTCCATCAGCCAAGTCCAGGGGTGGAAGAACTGGCTGGTGGTACGGCATCCAAACCGGCACAGAACAAGTGCCGTCCTGCTGCACATTCTCGGCAGCACAACCGACGACATAGAGCGGTGCCGGATCGGACATGGCTTAGGCCTTCGCTGCGACCGGGCCCGGTGCGGGCGACGGCGTCAGCAGACGAATGCGACGGCCGAAATCGAGGCCGCCATACTTGTTGCTCTCCAGCGACGACGGGCACAGCTCGTAAGTGCCCGGCTTGTATGGCTGCTGGTCATCGTCAAGCGTCAGCTTGAACGGAAGCGGGAAATCCCCCGGGCGAAGGATCGCTGCTTTCTGCTCACGAAAATGGACTGCAGCCTTGCCTTCCCGTGCTGGGAATGAACGGGTTTCGACCTGATCGGTCATGACTTCAACTTTCATAGTGGGATCACCTTCCAAGCGATTGTCCGGCCGAATGCAAATGTGACTTTCCACGGGGACGGCCAGAACACCCCGGTAGCCTTGTCGAACCATCCGCCTTTGGTTTTGCGGATGTCTGCCTCACCGCCGAGCGCCTCGCGGGCCTCTTTCGGTGCTTTCCACCAACGCAGTTCGCGCCTGGACTCTTCATTGAGTCCGCCGACGCCGCTGGTGCGGAATCCTTTGGGAAATGCGCCCGCAACGACGCTTGTGAATTTGCTCGCGTACTTGGCGAGATAGCCGACGCAGTTGCGCGCCTTTTCGATCTGGCTGGAACCATGTGGCCACCAGCCACGCTGATCGACCTTGCCGAAGTACATCCCCTTCGGCACCCACACCATCACGTGGTAATGGGGGCGAAGCCGTTGAGTGAGTTCACCGACCCATACGTAACGGAACACTTCACCTTTCCACCGTTCTCGCCTATCTCGAGTTCGATTGAAGAAGCCGCGCATACGCTTAAGTAGCTCGCTAACGTCACGAGGGCTGCTATCGCTTCCCTCTCGGTAGGTGAGCGTGAGGAAATACCACGCGCCACGGCGCGAACCTTTTTGCGCCTCTTGGTCATGAAGCCGTGCTCCGGTGATGACGGACTTTCGCAGCCGCTGCGCCTTCGCAAGAAGGGGATCAATTTCGATGGTGACCCGGCCAAGACGGACCGGCGTGTCACTTGTTTTGTAATAGACAAGCCCAAGGGCGTCGGCCGCTGCGCGGCCGTCGCCCTTCAGCAGTTCCCCGACACGGAAATACTCCTGCAAGGACGTGCCAGAAGCGCGCTGCGCACGACGCATGTCCTCATTGGCGATTTCCACGCTGCGCTGCCCTGCCCTGTCCATAGCCACGGACAGGTCGAATGCCCGCAACTCTGGCGAGCGCGGATCAACAGGAGTCGGCGGGATTTCAATGCGGCCATCCGACTCGGTGCATTCAAAGCAGCAACCACCCTTGAACAGGTACGTGGCGACGTTGCCGCAGAAGGCGCAATGCAGGTGCTGGACGGCGCTCATTTCTTGCGCCCTTCCATGGCCCGCAGCCATGCGATGAAGGCGACGACGACTATCCAGCCAGCCACAATCGAGGCGTAGCACTTGAAATCGTTCATCGCCCGCCCTCGCTGTCGTCAGCAATCCACATGACGACGCAGGCGCAGAGAACGAAAACGCCGAATGCGATCACGTTGATGCGCAGGAACAGGTCGAGCGGATCGCCTGCCATCTGGATCACCGGGGCTGTGATGAAGGTAGGCGGGGCCGGGATCATCGGCGCACCTCGGCCAGTGCCTGGGCGACAACGGCAGCCTCAGCGGCCGGGTTGGAACGAGTCGCAGCCAGTGCGACAGACAAGCGGCGCGGAATCAGCGCCAGCCCGAAGGAGACGGCCGCAATGCAGCCAGCAAGAACGACCCCGATAAGCGCATCCATTGCCCTACCCCATCCCCAAGCCCCGCCCCAAGGGAGCCCGCCAGCGGCCTTGGGGTGCCGGTGGCGGGTGTGGTCCATTCGGACCACGCGGAACATGTAATCTAAATGGACCACACGTTGTCAACCAAGAGGACACCATGACCGCCGTAGGTGAACTGCTCGACGCCGCCCGCGAACGCACGGGAATCCCGTCTGACAACGCTTTGGCGGCAAGGCTAGGGATTCAGCGCCAGCTTCTGTCGAAGGCCCGAGCGGGCGAAAAGCCGCTGTCCGATGAGCGAATTGCGCAAATCTGCGCGCTTGCCAAGCTCGATGGCCCCACGTGGATCGCGATGATCCATGCCGAGAGGGCCACGACGGCCACCGAACGGGCGCTATGGCGGCTGATGCTGGACCGAATGGGCGCGGCGGCTGCGGTCGTCGCGCTGGTAGCGCTGTCGATGCCAGGCCTCGCAAACGCAAAAACCGCCCAAATTCAGGCGGTTAGCGGTGCCGACAACGGCGGTATGTATATTATGTTCATTACGCCATTGCCCGATCCAGGCTTCACCAGTCACGCTCCTGATCCACTCCAGGCGCCGGCCTGATTGTCAGTGATTCGATCACTGCCAACCGCCCTTTGGGCTTCCCTCAACCTCTGCAGGAATGGCAAAGGATCTTGCGGATCTGACAGTTTCGCCGATTCGGCACCAACGACCGAGGCCTCAGGAGCGCGTTCTGGCACCCCAGCCGTAGCCACTCACTGGTCGTGACGCGTCACGCTATTCGGCTCGTTCCATGCCGGCGAGCTCCATGCCATCTAGGCGCGGGCCCGCGTCGATGCGCTGAGGATGAGCGCCACATACGCAATCAACGTGCCGGCCGCCAAACCCCAAACCTCCATCTCCCAGTTCCTCCGGTACGGGGATGGGCCTGTCACCGCCCAGACCAACAGCAAGGCGGCCGTCACCAGCACCGTCCTGTTGGCGATGGAAATGAGCTTGTCTGCAGATTCATGGCCCAGATTGGGATCCCATCCGAAGAGCCAACGCAGGCGCTTCCAGTAGTCGTGCCCCACAGCCAACAGAAAGAGGAACGCGCCCGCCAGCAGACTCAGCAAAAACTGTACCAATGGATTCAAGGGACATCCTCAGGAATTGTGCAGCCAGCCTCGGCTGGATATCGCCGACCACGCGCGGCGGACGCATCGCATCACAGGAACCTGTGCATCACAAAGACATCCACCAAGCCCAGCGTCCCATGCCGGAACGCCTTCGGTAGCGTTCCCACCACATCGAACCCCAGCTTCCGGTACAGCGCCACGGCCGGGGCATTGGTACTGACCACGTAATTGAACTGCATGGCCAGGAATCCTTCCGCCCTCGCCCGTTCCAGACTGTGTTCCACCAAGGCCCGGCCAAAGCCCTGCCCCTGTGCCAACACATCCACCACATACGTGGCGCTCGCCACATGCGCCCCCAGATCAGGGAAGTTCGGGCCCATCTTGTACATGCCCACCACCCGGCCCTGCAGAACGGCCACATAAGGTGTCTGCGACAGGAGCCAATGCACGCGAAACGTTTCGACTTCAAAAGAGCCGGCAAAGGGCAGCGCATCCTGCGCCGCAATGGCCGTCTTGAACATGCCCCACATCGCGTCGAAATCGCCTGCACGGGCGGGCCGGATCTCCATGCGTCTCCTGCAGATCTGTGGTCGTGACCAGGCCGGACACTACCAGAATCCAGCGCCTGCCCCGTAGCTGCTTCACGCGCCACCGCCATCGGCTCCGCAATAGTTGTGGAAATTCCGGCCCTCAGAGCAGTAGATGTCTCCTGTTTCCGTGCACATCCCGCACCGGCTTCGACGGTGGCGCGTTCCCGCCTACGTCCTGCTGGGCATCTACCTGCTGTACCTGCTGGCCGGCAACATCTTCCTCAATACGCCACTGTTCGATCAGGTCACCAACCGCAAGCCGCACAAGTTCGTGATGACCACCGGCCCGGCCATCACGCTGCTGCCCGGCCATGTCATCGCCTGGAACGTGCACATGCGCGGCCACGTGAACCACACGGTCTACGTGCTGCATGCCGAGCGCGCCAGCGCCCGGTTGGCGGTGCTGCCCCTGTTCCAGCGCGAGGTGCGGGTTCCGCGCTTGCAGGCGACGGGGGTTTCCGCCGAGATCAGCCGCGTCGAAGAAGCCATCCCGCCACCGCCGCGCAGCGACCGCGGCTGGACGCTCCGTTTCGACGCCATCCACAGCGACAGCATCCGCAGCGCACGCTTTGGCAAGTTGCTGATCATTGGCAAGGGCCGGGGTACGGTGGGCTTCCTCAAGCAGCTGCGCGGCGGGCCGTCGGAGCTCTTCGAATCCGAGGTGGCGTTCAGCGATGCGGACACCAGTTTTGACGGCGTGCAGCTGTTGGGCGACATGGATCTCACCGCGCGCTTCAGCTATCCGCGCCACTATCGGGACCAGGCGCCCGGTCTGGCCAAGTTGAAGTTGCTGCATGCCCAGCTCGATGTCGACGCCCGCAGCCAGGGCCTGCGCATGGACACGGATGCCACAACGCCGAAGATCTCCAGCGCGCCCGTGCCCGGACGCCTGCAGCTGGCGCTGCACCTGATTGACGGCCAGCTGCAGCCCGGGGACCGCGCCATCTGGCAGGTGCCGCTCTACCTGGGTGATGGTGCCCCCAATCGCGGCGTGCTGGCCCTGCAGCTCAATGTGTCCAACGACCTGCGCCTGCAGGCCCGCCTGCCGCCCAAGCCCGGCTCAGGCAGTGAAGTGGATGCGGATCTGCGCGTCCGTGGCCGGGACGTCCCCTTCCAGCAGCCCGCCCAGCTGCTGGAACGCAGCTCTGGTACCGTGCGCGGCGAATGGACGTTCACTTCGCTCAACTGGATCCCTGCCCTGTTCGTCCGCAAGCCGTGGCTGCAGCTGGACGGCGGCGGCACGCTGAAGGCGGACCTGCGCGTGCGCAACGGCGAACTGATCGAAGGCAGCACCGTGAACATTCCGGCCGCCGAAGCCGTGGCCGAAGTCGCCGGCGTACGCCTGGCCGGCACGGCCAGCGCCCATGGCGAACTGAAGGCCGGCAGCCCCAGCCAGGCACAGCTGGCTGTCCGGCTGCCACGATTCACTGCACGGCCAACCGATGCCAAGGATGTGCGCCTGTTCGACGGCCGTGATCTGGCCCTGGACCTGAGCGGCGACGGTCGCCTGCAGGAGCTGCGCAAGGGTGTCCGCGCGCACCTCCGATTCAGCCAGGCAACCATTCCCGACCTGGCCGCCTACAACCGTTACCTGGGCTCGCCGCAGGTGCGGCTGCTCCGTGGCACCGGCAACCTGAGCGGCGATGCCACGCTCGACACCGATGGACGCGTCGGCCATGGCACTGCCCGGCTGCTGGGGCGCAATGCCAGTGCCAAGGTGGCAGGACTGGACATGGGCGGCGACATCGACGTGAAGGCAACACTGCGCCGCGGTGACTTCAATCAGCGTCATTTCGATCTGTCCGGCACCACCGTCGAACTTCGCAATGTGCAGGTGGCGGGCGCAGAGCGGGCAAGCGCATGGAAAGGTCGCGTGGCCTTCAAGCGTGGCCGCATCGACGCGCAGTCGCCCTTCCAGGTCGATGCCACCACGGATCTGGATCTCAGCGATGCCCGGCCGTTGCTTGCACTGTTCGCAGAGCGTACCGACTACCCGCGCTGGACCCTGTCGCTGTTGGATTCCGGCCAGGTGCAGGCACGGGCGACGCTGCGCTGGCGCCCGGGCCATCTGATCATCGATGGACTGCAGGCCGAGAACGATCGGCTTTCGGTACGCGCGCGGCTGGATCTGCTCGACCAGCGCAAGCGCGGTGATCTCTATCTGCGCTGGGGGCTGCTGGGTGCGGGCATCGAGCTGGACGGTGACCAGCGCCAATGGCACCTGGCGAAAGCAAGGGAGTGGTTTGACCAGCGACCTTCCCTGCTGCCAGCGAGCCAGGGAGCGGGTGCCGTCGGTTCTTCAGATTGAAGGCCAGCAACCTGCATCCGTTCGCTGCCCCTGTGCGTAGACAGGCAGCACAAGCATCAGGGAGCTGCACGCTATGAAGCGGAGTTCACAGGTTTCCGGATTTCTGGGATGGGTGGCGATCACCTTCGTCGCGGCAGCCTTGGGGGCGTGGGCGTCCACGTCCGCGGCAAGCTTCTACGCTACCCTCACGCTTCCGGCATGGGCGCCACCGGCCAGCGTCTTTGGTCCGGTGTGGACGCTGCTCTACGCCATGATGGCGGTTGCCGCGTGGCTGGTCTGGCGCGAACGTGGCTGGCGCGGGGCACGACCCGCGCTGCTGCTCTATCTGGTGCAGCTGGCCGTCAACGCACTGTGGAGCTGGCTGTTCTTCGGCTGGAAGCTGGGCGCGCTTGCCTTCGCCGACATTCTCGTATTGATCGTGTTGGTGTGCGCGACGATCGTCGCGTTTGCGCGTACCCGCCCGGCCGCGGCAGTGCTGCTGCTTCCCTATCTCGCCTGGATCCTGTTCGCCTCGGCGCTCAACTTCGCCGTCTGGCGGGCCAATCCAGGGCTGCTGTGACACGCGGATCCAGCGTTCAGGCCTGGGCCACGGCCTGTGGGCACCAGGTCCGCAACAGGCCCGGCTTGAACGCCTGCTGCCCGCAACCGGTGGGGCACCGCACCACTCGCGCTGCAGTATGGCTGACCAGGCCCTGCCCTTCTTCTGCCTTGAAGATCGTCTCGCAGGAAAGGCAACGCGCTACCAGCGAGTACAGGTGCAGCAGCCGGCCACTGGCTGGATCCTGCAGTGCATCCACATCCAGCAATTCAAATTGGCAGCTGTCAGGGAGCATACGGTACTGGGGCGCGGGTGCGGTCTGCAGGTTCACGGGCGTGGCATCTGTTGGAATTGCAGTCACCGTAGGGCAGCCGCTGTCTAGCTGGCGTGCAGCGCAGATGTGCTGGCCGCGAAACCTGCACCGGTCTCTGCATCGAAATCTGCTAGGGTGCGCGCCGATGCCTACATCCACATTGCCAGCACAACCCGATCACCCCATTGCCCTCAGCGCCGCCCTGAAAGCGCACACCCGAGCGGCCCACGATCGCCTCGACCAGCACCTGTTGCAGCAACACATCTTCGCGTCGCGCCAGCGTTACCTCTGCTTCCTGCGCGTGCAATGGCACTTCCATAGCGCTGTTGCGCCGCTGTACCGGATGCAGGATCCGGGCGCGACCCGCTTGCCGCTGATCGAGGAGGATCTTCGCGACCTCGGCGCTTCCATGCCGGCACCCCATGCCTGGCAACCGCAGCCGCATGTGTTCTCGAAAGCGACTGTTCTGGGCTGGCGCTACGTGGCGGAGGGCTCGACGCTGGGGGCGGCCGTGCTGTTGAAGATGGCCGCTGCGTTGCAGCTTCATGCCGGATACGGAGCGCGCCACCTGCGCCCTTCCAACCTCGGTGTGGCCGAATACTGGAGACGCGAGCGGGAGGAACTGGATGCCCTCGTTTTAAGTGGCCAGGAGCGCGCACAGGCATGCAGGGGCGCGACAGACGCCTTCCAGTTCATCCGTCGCTGCGTAGATGAAGAATTCAGGTTTGAATGAAAGACCCTTCACATTCACGTGGTGGTATGCGGCGGCACGCTTTTGCTTCACCATCCATGCACACCGGATGCAGTGCTGGGCCGTTCCAGCCATCCACGAATCATGAGTCCCGCCCTTGACGCCTCCTACCGAATCCGCGCACGACACTGCCCTGTCCCGTTGCGCGCGCGAACCGATCCACACCCCTGGCGCGATCCAGCCCTACGGTGTGCTTCTGGTCGTTGAACCGCAGTCCCTGCAGGTACGCGAGCGCGCCATCAGCCACCCCGGGCTGCTGAAACAGTTCGGCGAACCGTTGATGCAGCACGTCAGTGAAGTGCTGGGCGGCGTGCTGGCACCGTTCCAGGGCGTGTTGCAACAGGCGACGGTGGGCAGCAGCGCGCATGTCGGTGCGGTGCACCTGGATGGGCACGGCCGCCATCAGCTGCTCGTGCACCGCTCCGCCACGGATCTTCTGGTCGAGCTGGAGGCGCCGGTTCCCGGCCAGCCCGGTTCGCTGGAAGAACTGTATCCAGCCATCCGCGAGCTGATGACCGGCATTGAATCGGCAGCGACGGTGGAAGACCTGTGCAGGCTTGCGGCCGCGCACATGCGGCGGCTCACCGGCTTTGACCGCACCCTGGTCTATCAATTCGATGCTGGCTGGAATGGCATCGTGGTGGCCGAAGATGGCAATGGCCTGTTGCCGTCCTACCTGGACCTGCGCTTTCCCGAGTCGGACATTCCCGCACAGGCCCGCGAACTGTACCGCCGGAACCGGGTGCGCCTGATCGCAGACAACAACTATACCCCTACCCCGCTGATGCGGGCCGAAGACCACCGCGAGGCGCCACCGACCGACCTGAGCCTGGCCGTGCTGCGCAGCGTGTCCCCCGTGCATCTTCAGTACATGCGCAACATGGGGACCGGGGCGTCGATGTCGGTGTCACTGGTACATGAGGGGCGGTTATGGGGCCTGGTGTCCTGCCACACCGTGCAGCCACGCCGCCTGCCCTACCACGTGCGTACCGCCTGCGAGTTCATGGGCCAGATCCTGTCGCTGCAGATTGCACTGAAGGAGCGCGCGCTCGCGATTGAAGAACGCGTCGCGCGTCGCTCGATACTGGTCAAGCTGCTGGGCCGCATGGCCGGCGACGAAGAATTCATGGCGGCCCTGCGCCAGGACGAAGGCAGCCTGCTGTCGCTGACCGGCGCGGCCGGGGCTGCCATCGTGCACAAGGGCGACTGCATGCGCGTGGGTGAGTGCCCGCCCGCCAGCGACGTGCTGGCGCTGGCCGATTGGCTGGCTACCCGGCAGCCCGGCCAGGAAACCTACTGCACCGACCACCTTGCTGCCGACTGGTCGCCTGCCGCGCACCTGGCCGATGTAGCCAGCGGCCTGCTGGCAGTGTCCATTTCGCAGCTGCATGACAGCTACCTGATGTGGTTCCGGCCGGAGGTGGTGCGAACCGTGCGCTGGGGGGGAGACCCCCGCAAGACCGCAGCGCCCGGCGTCGCACTCTCCCCGCGGAGCTCCTTCGACGCCTGGAAAGAGACCGTGCGGCAGCGCAGCCTGCCGTGGACCGACGCCGACTGCGATGCGGCACACGAGATGCGCACGGCCATCGTCGATATCGTGCTGCGCAAGGCCGAGGAGATGGCGGAACTGAACGAGCAGCTCCTGCGCAGCAACAAGGAACTGGAAGCCTTTTCCTATTCGGTCAGCCACGACCTGCGCGCCCCCTTCCGCCACATCGTGGGCTATTCGGAGCTGCTTGGCAGCTCGGCGGGCGACCGCCTCAACGAGACCGAGCGCCGCTTCCTGGATACGATCGTCGATTCAGCAAAGTCCGCCGGCACACTGGTGGACGACCTGCTCAGCTTCTCGCAGATGGGACGCTCCACGCTTGGGCGGGTGCGTCTGGACATGGCTGCGCTGGCCGAGGACGTGCGCCGGAGCCTGGCGCTGGATTACGCCGGCCGCGACGTGCAGTGGACGCTCGCGCCGCTGCCGGAGGTGGAAGCCGACCCGACGATGCTTCGCCTGGTCTGGCAGAACCTGCTGGGCAACGCGATCAAGTTCACCCGCGAGCGCGAGCACGCGATGATCGAGATTGGGCACGGCCGCAGCGACGACGAAGATCACTTCTTCGTGCGCGACAACGGCTGCGGCTTCGACATGCGTTACGTCGACAAGCTGTTCGGCGTGTTCCAGCGCCTGCATCACATCGAAGAGTTCGAAGGCACCGGCATCGGCCTGGCCAACGTGCGCCGCATCATCGGCCGCCATGGCGGCCGTACCTGGGCCGAGGGCGAGCCCGGCAAGGGCGCGACCATTCACTTCACCCTACCCCGCTCCACAGGAGAACACCCATGAGGGACCTGCGGCCGATCCTCCTGGTAGAGGACAGCCCCAAGGATGCAGAGCTGACGATGGCCGCGCTTGAGCGCTGCCAGCTGTTGAACGATGTCATCCATGTACGCGACGGCGCCGAAGCGCTGGATTACCTGCGCTGCGAAGGCAAGTTCGCCGGTGCCATGCACGGCGGCCCGGTGGTCGTGCTGCTGGACCTGAAGCTGCCCAAAGTCAATGGCTTGGAGGTACTGGAGCAGGTCCGTGGCGACCCGTACCTGAGCAGCACCCCGGTTGTGATGCTGACCTCTTCGCGCGAGGAGCAGGATCTGGTGCGCAGTTACGAACTGGGCGTCAACGCATTCGTGGTCAAGCCGGTCGACTTCAAGGAATTCTTCGACGCCATCCAGGGCCTGGGCATGTTCTGGGGCATCACCAACCAGCCGCCACCGCATCGACCCAACGGTTCGGGGCAGCGCAATGCGTGATGGATCGCGCCGCAGCGAGCGCCTGCGCATCCTCATGCTGGAGGACAGCGCGCTTGATGCGGAGCTGATCAGCGCCCAGCTGCAGCGTGCCGGCCTCGATTTCGAGGCCGAGCGCCTGTGGACCCGCAACGCGTTCATCGAGGCCATCGAAAACCGCCCGTTCGACGTGATCCTCGCCGATCATGTCCTGCCAGGCTTCGATGGTGACGCAGCACTTGCCCTGGCGCGCGAGTGCGTGCCGCAGACGCCTTTCATCTTTGTTTCCGGCACCCTGACCGAGGAACTGGCGGTACAGGCACTCACGCGCGGTGCCCGCGACTACGTGGTGAAGCAACGCCTGCAACGCTTGCCCGATGCGATCCGACGCGCCCGCCAGGAGGCGCACGAGCGCACCCAGCTGGCCAATGCGCAGGCCGCCCTGAACGAAAGCCAGGCCCAGCTGCAGATGGTGACCGATGCCGTCCCGGCGCTGATCGCCCAGTTGGACAAGGACCATCGCTACCGGTTTGCCAACAAGGCGTTCCTGGACTGGCATGGATTCAGCCTTGCAGAACTGCTGGGTCGGCCGGCTCGGGATGTCAGCGGCATTTCCGCCTTCGAGCACGCCCTGCCCAGCCTGGAACGCGTACTGCAGGGCGAGCGCACCCGCTTCCAGGTCGAACTGATCCATCGCAGTGGCGAATCACGATTCGTGCAGATGGACTGCGTGCCTGAGCATGCCGCCGATGGCAGCGTGGCCGGGTATATCTGCCTGGGCAGCGACGTCTCGCTGCTGAAACAGGCCGAGCTGGCCCTGCGCGAAGACAACCAGCTGCTCGAGCAGCAGGTACAGGCACGCACGGCCGAGTTGCGCGCCAGCAAGCGGCGCCTGCAGACGATCTTCGAATCCAGTTTCCAGCACCAGGTGCTGCTGGATCTGTCCGGACGCGTGGTCGATGCCAATGACGCGTCACTGGCCGCGGTGCTGGCAGACAAGAAGGACGTCGTTGGCCAACGCTTCGCCGAATCGGTCTGGTTCGGCACCACCGAGGGCATCAGCGCGCTGATCGATCGGGCCGTGGCCGCAGCCGTACAGGGCCGCAGTTCACTGCATGCGCTGGAACTGGAACTCCCGACCGGGCGGCGCAGCTTCGATTTCTCGTTCCGTCCACTGCTCGATACGGAAGGGGTGGTCACCGCTGTGGTCTCCGAGGCCGTGGAAACCACCGCGCGCGTGCAGGCTGAGCATGCCCTGCGCCAGTCGCAGAAAATCGAGGCGGTCGGCCAGCTCACCGGCGGCATCGCACATGATTTCAACAACATCCTGACCGTCATTTCCGGCAATGTCGAGCACGCCATGCTGCTCAGTGAAAGGGCTGGCGAGGCCGGTGCGCTGGTGGGCCGTGCGCTGGACAATGCGCTGAAGGGGGTGGGCCGTGCCGCCAGCCTGACCCAGCGCCTACTGGCGTTTGCCCGCCGCCAGCCGCTGCGCAGCCAGGCCGCCAACCTCAACGAGCGCCTGCTGGACATGCACGACATGCTGCAGCGTGCGCTGGGTGAGCTGGTGCAGTTGGAGATCCGCAGCGCCGAGGACATCTGGTGTGTCGAGATCGACGTCAGCCAGCTGGAGGCCTCCGTACTGAACCTGGCGGTGAATGCCCGCGATGCGATGCCGCACGGCGGCCGGCTGGTGATCGAGGTCGACAACAGCCACCTCGACCACGACTACGCTGCGCTGTTCCCGGATGCGACGCCGGGCGAGTACGTGATGCTGCGGGTGCGTGACAACGGCCACGGCATGGATGCGGCGACGCTTGCCCGGGTCTTCGAACCCTTCTTCACCACCAAGCAGGTTGGCCGTGGCACCGGCCTGGGCCTGTCGATGGTGCACGGGTTCGTCAAGCAGTCAGGCGGCCACGTACTGATCGATTCGGTGGAAGGCGGCGGCACCAGTATCACCATGATGTTCCCGCGCTCACCGCTGGCCCTGCCCTCCGAAGCGCGTCCCCCGCAGACCGGCCTGGCGGGCTACTCGCCGCGCGAGGAAACCATCCTGGTGACCGAGGACAACGACGATGTCCGCGCCCACACGGTGGATGCACTGCGGCTGCTGGGCTACCGGGTATTGGAAGCCCACGACGGCCCCTCCGCACTGCGGCTGCTGGAACGCCCTGATACCAAAGTGGACCTGCTGTTCTCTGACGTGGTGATGCCCGGCATGTCGGGCTGGGAGCTGGTGCGTGAAGTCCGTGAACGCTGGCCGGAAGTCGCCGTCCTGTTCACGTCGGGCTATCCGCGCGACCACGACCAGGTGGGCAGCCAGGGACGGGCCGTTGCACTGCTGCCGAAGCCGTTTACCCGCAGTGACCTGGCGACTGCGGTGCGCACCGCGCTGGAGACGGTGCCACTCTGAGATCAGGACGCCGGATCGCGCGCGCCAGCAGCGATCCGGTTGATGTCCGCGCACTCCACCGTGGACGGCGGATGCTCCCTGCCGGCCAGTGCAACCATCGCCTGACCCAGGGCCAGATTGCTGGTCATCAGCGACGGCGCAACGGCGCCGGCCAGCTTCATCAACGGCGCACCGCCCCAGTACAGGGGCTTCAACAGGGCATGACGGGTGCCGGTGCCCGGAACCGGCCTGACGCCCCCCGGGCGCAGCATCACGGTGCGAACCGGCAGGCCCTGCAATGCGACCTCGGTCTCGCCCTTGATCCTCAACGGCATCAATCTGCTCTGTGGATCCGCGCCGGCACCGGATACATACAGGAAACATCCCTCGGGATTCGCAGTTGCCCAGGCGCGGGCCACCGCCAGCGTGATGTCCCGGGTCACGCGTCGATACTCGGCCTCAGCCGTGCCGACCGGTGGCGCACCGGCACAGTAGAAGCATGCGTCGAACCCGGCCAGTTCATCCGAGCGCCCCTGGATATGCAGGAAGTCAGGAACAACCAGCTCCCTACCCGCTCCGCTGAGGCTGCCCGGGCGCCGCACCAGCGCGGCCAGATGGCCGACCTGCGGCGAGCGCTGGCAGGCCAACGCCACGCCCTGCCCGACCAGGCCCGAGGCACCGGTCAACAGAATCCTCAACGCACCTTTCCCGGCCATGGTCGCACCCACGCTAGAGTTTCACGAAACGCTGGATCTTCCGCGCCAGCCAGCCACTGAACACCAACGGCGCGTCCAGCGCTGAAACGCAGATGCAGGGAACACCCGGGGCAGTTACCGGTTGATGCTCCACCTCCTCGTCCAGGTCCGCCATGTCGCCCGGCGCGAACAGCCCCAGCGCGTCGTTGTACGAGCCCCGCAGGATGTGGGTCAGTTCGCTGCGGCCATGGCTGTGCATAGGCAGGCACTTGCCCGGGGCAATCTTCAGCATGATCAGCGAGGGCATCTGCTCAGCCCTGATGCAGTGCACGCCGGGCGCCATCCAGCGCCAGCGCAGGGCACTGAGCGAAGCGCCGAAGTAAGGATGCAACGAGGCTGGCAGATGGTCCGGATCGGCCTCGGGCCGCTCCCTCGGCACCGGGCGCCTGGCTCCGGCGATGGCGCTCGGCGCGTCCGAGGCCAGCTGCACCAGCATGGCCTCGCGCAACTGCTCGCGACGCGCGTCGGCCGCGGGCGGTTGGGTCTGCTCCAGCAGCACCGAGCCGATCGCCTCGGCATCGCGCAGGCGCTGCCGGCAGTGGGGGCACTGCTCGAGGTGGGCACCGGCCACGATGCTCAACGGCGCCGGCAGCGCGCCGGCGGCATAGCTCATCAGCGTGGATTCGTGCAGGTGGTGATGCGGATTCACAGCGCACCTCCCACTTTGGCCTGCAGTTGCAGGAACGCACGTCGCAGGTGTGACTTTACCGTTCCCAGCGGCATGCCCAGCGCCTGGGCAATCTCGCTGTGGCTCTTCGCCTCGAAATAGGACATCCGCACCAGCCTCGCCTGCACGGCGGGCAGCTCGTTGATGCGCTGGCGAAGGCGCGCCTGGTCGGCGAACTGCTCGGCGCTGCTGCGCTCGATCATGTCCACGGCCGCGGCGTCTTCCACCGCTGCCTGCACCTGCATCCAGCTGCGCTCTCGACGGATGCGGTCGATATGCAGGTTGCGCGCGATCCGGTACAGCCAGGTACTCAGCGCGCCTTGGGCCGCATCATACTCGGCCGCCCGCAACCACAGGCGCAGCAGGCACTCCTGCGCCATTTCCTCGGCCACGGCGTCGGGTGCCCCCAGGCCACGCAGATACACGCACAGCCGCGGCATGAAGTAGTCATAGATCCGCATGAAACAGTCGCGGTCGCGCAGCCGCGCCACACTGTCCATGTCATCGGCCCAGTTCGTCGGCTCGCTGCTGGGCTGCTGGGAACTGGACACGGTGCGTGCGGTATCGAAGTTGAGGAGGGTGCTGGCAGCGTCAGGGTACATCTGCGTGAGCGGCGGGCAGGTGAAGGTCTGTCCTCTCTACGCGCAGGGGCGGCCATTGGATGCAGCAGGCACTGTGCATCCAAGCAGCCGCGCCCGCCGTATGACCTGAGCCTCCCGACCGGATGAACACCATGCGCACTGCCTGGCTGCTGCTGTGCCTGCCCCATGCCGCGCTGGCGGCGCCCTGGCTGCGCAACGAGGGCGTGGCCACCTCGGCGCAGGGCGATCTGCTCTATCGTGAAGTGCACTGGCGGCGCGGCCCATCGGAGGGTGCCGAGCGCTGGGTGCTCTATCAGTGCCCGGATGGCCGCCCCTTCGCCCGCAAGCATCTGCCGGCCAGCGCCCGCCCGCAGGCCCGGGGCTATTCGCTGCAGGACAGCCGTAGTGGGCAAACCGCTGACGTCGACGCCAGTGGCGAGTCGGTGTCCATCGCCTGGAAAGAAGATGCCGCCAGTGAGCTGCGTCATCGTCGGCTTGAGCTGGCTCCGGATGCGGTGATCGACACGGGCTTCGACGCCGCGGTGCGCCAGCATTGGCCAGCGCTGCTGCGAGGTGAACGCATCAGTCTGCCTTTCCTGGTGCCGGGGCGGCAGCGCTTCTTCCCGGTGCAGGTGCGGCACACCGGCCCGGTTCGCTGGCAGGGCATCGACGCCCAGGCCATCGAGGTCAGTCTGGACACCTGGTACGGCGGCATCGCGCCGCGCCTGTCGCTGGTCTATGCCAGCACCGACCGCCGCCTGCTGGAATTCCGCGGAACCAGCAACCTGCGCGATACCCGCGGCACCTACCCACAGGTCACGGTGCGCTTCAGCTCGCCGGTGGCCGAGCGGTCCGCCAACGAATGGCAACAGGCCTGGACGCAACCCCTGGTCGGGCGCTGCAGCGTGATGCCCAAGTGAAGCCGAAATTCTCCACAGCCGGCCGCATCCATTGCGCGCACTGCTGCGTAGAGGAAGACACGACACCCGCCGAGATCCGCCATGGCCTCTGTAGCGCCCCTCCCCCGCCGACGCTGGCGCCTGCTGCGCACCCTGAAGCGCTGGGTCGACACCGGCAGCGCTGCAGACCACGCCGCTGGCGAACCCGGACGCATCGACTGGCTGCGCGCCGTACCGTTCGCGTTGATGCACCTGGCCTGCATCGCGGTGATCTGGGTAGGTATCTCGTGGACGGCAGTGATCGTCGCCGCAGCCCTCTACGCAGTGCGCATGTTTGCGATCACCGCCTTTTACCACCGCTACTTCTCGCACCGGACGTTCCAGGCATCGCGAACGGTGCAATTCGTGTTCGCGGTGATCGGCGCGTCCAGCGTGCAACGTGGGCCGCTGTGGTGGGCGGCCCACCATCGCCATCACCATCGGCATGCCGACCAACCGCTGGACCCGCACTCGCCGCGCGAAGGCGGCTTCTGGCGCAGCCACATGGGCTGGTTCCTCACCCGCGAGGCATTCGCCACGGATCTATCGCGCGTGCCTGACCTGGCGCGCTTCCCGGAACTGCGCTGGCTGGACCGTTTTGATACGGCGGTGCCGGTACTGCTGGCTGCCGCGCTGTACGCACTCGGCGCCGGCCTGGAGCGCTGGGCGCCCGGACTGCACACCTCTGGCCCGCAGTTGCTGGTGTGGGGCTTCTTCATTTCCACCGTGGTGCTGTTCCACGCCACCGTTACCATCAACTCGCTGGCCCATCGTTTTGGCCGGCGGCGCTTCGAGACCCGTGACGACAGCCGCAACAACCTCTGGCTGGCGCTGCTTACCTTCGGTGAAGGCTGGCACAACAACCACCATTTCTTCCCTGGGACCGTCCGCCAGGGGTTCCGCTGGTGGGAGATCGACCTGACCTGGTACGGGCTGCGCGCAATGGCGGCCATGGGCCTGGTAAGGGGACTCAAGCCCATCCCCGAGTGGGTACTGGTCAAGGCGAGGTACTGACATGCGCATCGCGATCATCGGCTCCGGCATTGCCGGCCTGGCCAGTGCCTGGTGGCTGGACGGCGAACACGAAGTGACGCTGTTCGAGGCCAACGATTACCTGGGCGGGCATACCCACACCCATGACGTGCAGGTGGACGGCACGCGCATGGCGGTGGATACCGGTTTCATCGTCTTCAATCCCCTGCACTACCCACTGCTGACGGCACTGTTCGAAGAACTGGGTGTGGCCTCGCAGCCGACCACCATGAGCTTCTCGATGCACAGCGAGCGCAGTGGCGTCGAGTACAACGCCACTTCGCTGGATGGCCTGTTCTGCCAACGTCGCAATCTGGTTTCGCCGCGCTTCTGGGGAATGCTGGCCGACCTGCGCCGGTTCTACCGGGATGCGCCGCTGCTGCTGGCGGAAGACGAAGGCCCGACACTGGGCCAGTACCTGCGCAGCCAGCGCTACGGCACCGCTTTCATCGACGAGCACCTGCTGCCGATGGCTTCGGCACTGTGGTCGTCACCGACCGCCACGGTCATGCAGTTCCCGGCCCGCTACCTGGCCCAGTTCATGGCCAACCACCAGATGCTGCAGATGACCGGGCGCGCACCCTGGCGGGTAGTCAGCGGTGGCTCGGCACGGTATGTCGATGCCCTTCGCGCCCGCTGGCGGGTGCGCGAGCGGCTGGAATGCCCGGTTCACTCGGTCGAACGCATGCCGTGGGGCGCGCGCGTGCACAGCGCGGCGGGCGTGGAGGGTTTCGACGAGGTCATCCTGGCATGCCACAGCGACCAGGCGCTTGCCCTGCTGCGTGACGCCGATCCGGCCGAACGCGAAGTGCTCGGCGCCATCCGCTACCAGCCCAACGAAGCAGTACTGCATACCGATGCATCGTTGCTGCCGCGCAACCGCAAGGCATGGGCTGCATGGAATGCACACGTTCCCAGGGATCCAGGCGCGCCCTGTACGGTCAGCTATTGCATGAACCTCCTGCAGGGCCTGCCCGGTGACACCCCGCTGGTCGTGACCCTCAACCGCAGCGAGGCGATCGATCCGGCCAAGGTGCTGCGCAGGCTGCACTATGCCCACCCGGTGCACGATCATGCCGCTATCCGTGCCCAGCAGCGCTGGGCAGAGCTGCAGGGCCGCCGCCACACCTGGTTCGCGGGCGCATACTGGGGCTGGGGCTTCCACGAAGACGGCATCCGCAGCGCCCGCCGCGTGGTGGACGCGATGCGCGAGTGCACCGCGCACCGTGACAGCGTTGTGCCCGGCGAGGTGGCAGCGTGAGTGCCAGCGCACTCTACTTCGGGCAGGTGATGCACCGACGGCATCATCCGCAGCCCCACGCATTCCGCTATCCGATCGCGCAGCTGCTGCTCGATCTGGACGAGCTGGAGACCGTGTTCGCCGGGCGCTGGCTGTGGTCGGTCAATCGCCGCAACCTGGCCGAGTTCCGCCGCAGCGACTACTTCGGCAATCCCGCACAACCACTGGCCGATGCGGTGCGCGACCGTGCCGCGGCCACCCTGGGCTATCGGCCTACCGGCCCGGTACGCCTGCTCACCCATCTTCGCTTCGCCGGGCACGTATTCAACCCGGTCAGCTTCTACTACTGCTACCAGTCCGATGGCAGCACCCTGGACTGCATCGTCGCCGAGATCACCAATACGCCCTGGAAGGAACGGCACGCCTATGTGCTGCCAGTCGCCACGGCCACCCACGAAGGCGCCTCGCTGCGCTGGCGGTTCGACAAGCGCTTCCATGTCTCACCGTTCATGCCGATGGATTGCCACTACGACTGGCGGTTCAACTGCCCGGATGATGATCTGCGCGTGCACATGCAGGTCTGGCGCCAAGGCGTTCGCCAGTTTGATGCCACCCAGACCATGCAGCGGCACGCGCTGGATGGCCGCGGGCTGGCCCGGGTCCTGGCCTGCTATCCCTTGATGACCCTGCAGGTGATGGCCGCCATCCACTGGCACGCGCTGCGGCTGTGGCTGAAGCGCAACCCCGTGCATGACCACCCTGCCCTTGCCGAGAAACCGCGATGAACTCGATGACTCCCCTGGTCGCCCTGCCGCGTCCCGGCGCCTTGGATGCCTTCCTGCGCCGCCGCCTGCTGGAACAGCTTGCCCCCATGCGCGACGGCCGCCTGTGCGTGCGTGATGCACTCGGCGAAGTCTGGCTGGGCGAAGCCCATGGCGAACTGCAGGTGACCGTCACCATCGATGACCCGGCGTTCTACCGCAAGGTTGCAGCGCAAGGCAGCGTGGGCGCAGGTGAAAGCTACATCCAGGGCGAATGGCACTGCGATGACCTGGTGGCGCTGATCCGGCTGCTGGTGCGCAATCGCGACCTGCTCGACGGCATGGAGCGCGGCCCGGCCCGCGTGGGTGGCTGGCTGCTGCGCGGCTGGAACCGGCTGCGCCGCAACAGCCGTGAAGGCAGCCGCCGCAACATTGCCGCGCACTACGACCTCGGCAACGACTTCTTTGCCCTGTTCCTGTCGCCCGACCTGATGTATTCCTCCGCCCTGTTCGACACAGAAGACGAGTCGCTGGAATCCGCCTCCCGGCGCAAGCTGGACCGCATCTGCCAGCAGCTCCAGCTCAAGCCGGGCGATCGCGTGGTGGAGATCGGCACGGGCTGGGGTGGTTTTGCGCTGCACGCGGCGCAGCACTACGGCTGCCACGTCACCACCACCACCATCTCCGCCGAGCAGCACGCGCTGGCTGCCCAGCGCGTGCAGGCGGCCGGCCTGCAGGACCAGGTCACGCTGCTGATGCAGGACTACCGCGACCTGCAGGGCCAGTTCGACAAGCTGGTGTCGATCGAGATGATCGAAGCCATCGGCGCAGAATACCTGGACACCTACATGGCCACGCTGCAGCGCCTGCTCAAGCCTGATGGCGTTGCCCTGCTGCAGGCCATCACCATCGAGGACCATCGCTACGAGCAGGCCCGGCGCAGCGTCGACTACATCAAGCGCTATGTGTTCCCCGGCAGCTTCATTCCGTCGATCAACGCGATCATGGCCGCCAAAACGCGGTCCAGCGACCTGCAGCTGATCGCCCAGCAGGACTTCGGCCACTCCTACGCGCTGACACTGCGCGCCTGGCGCCAGCGCTTCCTTGACCGGTTGCCCGACGTGCAGGCGCAAGGCTTCGATACGCGCTTCTGCCGCCTTTGGGAGTTCTACCTGGCCTACTGCGAGGGCGGCTTCCTGGAGCGCTCGATCGGGGTCTCCCATCTGCTGATGGCGCGCCCGGGGCATCGCCCGGGCGCCTCATCGGGCCAAGGTAGCTGAGATGCGCAGATTCTGGCCCAATCTGCTCGGCAACCAACTGGTCTGGGTGTGCGCCGTGGCCGGCGCCGGGCGCGGCTGGCAGTGGCCGGCGTTGCTGGCAGCCTCTCTCTACATCGGCAGCCAGCTGCTGACGTCGCCGCAACCACGGCTGGATCTTCGGTTGATGGTGTTGGCACTGGCCTGCGCATGGCTGGTCGACGCCAGTGCTGCCGCCAGCGGCACCGTGCGCTACGCCGCCGCCCCGCTGGGCTGGGTGCCGCCTCCCTGGATCATGGCGCTGTGGGCCGCGTTCGCGATGACGCTGACCACCTCGATGCGCTTCCTGCTGCGCCACCCTGCCTTGCCGGCCCTGTTCGGCCTGCTGTTGGCACCGCTGGCCTACCTCTCCGCAGCGCGCGGTTTCGATGCGGTCCGTTTCGCCGCACCCACGTGGCAGGGCCTGCTGGTGTTGGGTGCGGGCTGGAGCATCGCGCTTTCGCTGCTGTACGTCACCGCGCGTCGCGGCTCTCGCACCACCCCGCCCTCCCTGGCCGGAGCATCGTCATGATCAATCTGCTGTGGGTACTGCTGTATGCCGTGCTGGTGATGAGCTGGGGCTGGGCCTGGCAGCGCCGCCACCAGAACATCGGCGTTGTCGACGTGCTCTGGGCCAAGTGCGTGGGTGCCTCGGCCCTGCTGCTGGCGCTGCTCGGCGATGGCGCGATGTTGCCTCGGGTTGCGTTGGGCCTGCTCGGCGGCCTGTGGGGCGGCCGGTTGGCGCTGCACCTGTGGCGCCGGGTCCGTAGTGAACCCGAAGACGGGCGCTACCGTTATCTGCGCGAACACTGGCAGAGCCACCAGGGCAAGATCTTTGGCTTCTTCATGGCGCAGGCGCTGCTGGTCGTGCTGTTCGCTCTGCCCTTCGTTGCGGTGGCAGCCAATTCCCATGCCGGCCTGACACCGTGGACAGTTGCCGCAGCACTGGCCTGGCTGTTGAGCGTCGGCGGCGAGAGCCTGGCCGACCGCCAGCTCGCACGTTTCCGTGCCGACCCGGCGAACAAGGGCCGCACTTGCCGCGAGGGGCTCTGGCGTTATTCACGCCACCCCAACTACTTCTTCGAGTGGCTGCACTGGTTCACCTATGTGCTGCTCGCCGTCGGTTCCCCCCTGTGGTGGCTGGCGTGGGCCGGGCCGCTGCTGATGTATCTGTTCCTGCGCTATCTCAGCGGCATCCCCTTCACCGAGAAGCAGGCGTTGCGCAGCCGCGGCGACGACTACCGTGCCTACCAGCGCAGCACGCCGATGTTCTTTCCCTGGTTCCCCCGTTCTTCCAAGGAGCATTCCGCATGAGCGCGATCCCGTCACTGAATTCGGCCGAAGATGCGGAAACCGGGCTGATCGCCTGGGCCGAACGCGGGCTGGTTCCCGATGCGGCGCTGCGTGCCGGCATCCGGCGCCTGTGCGCGCAACGCCTGCACGAGGAATCGGCGGGAGGTATCGAGGCACAGTCCGCACTCTTCAGCCGTCGCATCGCAGAACTGACCGACAGTCCGCTCGCATTGCATACCGACGCGGCCAACCGCCAGCACTACGAAGTTCCCGCGGCATTCTTCCAGGCCTGCCTGGGCAAGCGGCTGAAGTACAGCAGCTGCTACTACCCCACCGGGCGCGAAACGCTGGACCAGGCCGAGGAGGCGATGCTGGAACTTTATGGCCAGCGTGCCGGACTTGCCGACGGCCAGCAGATTCTCGAACTGGGCTGTGGCTGGGGTTCGCTGACCCTGTGGATGGCCGAACGCTATCGGCAGGCCAACATCACTGCGGTGTCCAACTCGCACAGCCAGCGCCAGCACATCATGGCGCAGTGCCAGGCCAGGGGCCTGCACAACGTCGAGGTACTGACCCGCGACGTCAACCAGCTTGAGCTGCCCACGGCACGCTTCGATCGCTGTGTCTCGGTGGAAATGTTCGAGCATGTGCGCAACTACCAGCGACTGCTGGCGCACATCGCGCAGTGGCTGAAGCCCGACGGTGCGCTGTTCGTGCACATCTTCGCCCATCGCACGTTGATGTACCCGTTCGAGACCGAGGGCGGCGACAACTGGATGGGGCGCCACTTCTTCACCGGCGGCCTGATGCCGGCCGCTGACACCCTGCTGCATTTCCAGCGCGACCTGCGACTCGATCAGCGCTGGCTGCTGGACGGCACCCACTACCAGCGCACCGCCGACCATTGGCTGGCCAACCAGGATGCGGCCCGCGAGGCGGTGATGCCGGTTCTGGTCGCAACCTACGGCCAGGCGGCGGCGAAGATCTGGTGGCAGCGCTGGCGCATGTTCTGGATGGCCTGCGCCGAGCTGTTCGGCTACGACGATGGCCAGCAGTGGCTGGTTGCCCACTATCTGTTCCGTCCCCGTTGAGGTGTGACATGCGCATGCGCTCCCTGCTTCCCCTGCTGGCCTTGAGCCTGTTCGGTTCCGGCTGCAGCTCCAGCGATACCCGTCCTCTGCCCCGCCCGCCCTCGGTGGACGTGCCGCGCTTCATGGGCGACTGGTATGTGATCGCCCACATACCCTCATGGCCGGAGCGCGAGGCCTTCGACGCGGTTGAGAGCTATGCACTGCGGCCGGACGGGCGCATCCAGACGACCTTCACCTATCGCAAGGGCAGTTTCGACGCCCCGCAGAAGTCGATGCACCCGGTTGGCCGGGTGGAGAAGAACGGCAATGGCGCGATCTGGGGCATGCAGTTCGTCTGGCCGATCCAGGCTGAGTATGTGATTGCCTGGCTGGACGACGACTATGGCCAGACCATCGTCGCACGCAGCAAGCGCGACTATGTCTGGTATATGGCGCGTACCCCGCACGTGTCGGACAGCGACTACCAGCACGCCGTGGAGCGCATCGCGGCCATGGGCTACGACACCGGCAGGCTCAGGCGCGTACCTCAGTCGGTGCGATAGATCGCCAACCGCCCACCACTCGGCTCGCGGGTGACCAGGCACTTAGGCGTGACGCGTCACATTAATACCCCCTCGAAGGGTGCCGGCAGCCCTGCAACCCAGGCCACCTGTATCCAGCGAGCGCGCGCCAGGACACTACGTCCCCGCAGCTTTCAACCCGACGATATGTCCAGCCCATGGATCAGCACTTATCGATGGAGCTCATCCATCGATCTTTAGGAATAGTCGTAAAAACGCAACAAATTCGATGTTCGACGCGACAGCGGCGCCAGAATGGCGGCCACGCCCATGGGCGCTGACCACCTCCCGCGCATGAATGGATTTCCTGCACCGCGCCGGCTTCGCCTGGCGCTCCTGGACGACCATGAAGTCGTCCGTCGCGGCACCGCCCTGCACCTGTCAGGCGATCTCCGGTTCGACATCGTCGCCAGCCATGGTTGCAGCGACGCGCTGATCGACAGCCTGCACCGCATGCCCGTGGATGTGGCCATCATCGATCTCACGCTCGCCCGTGGCGACCTGGGCGGCATCGAGCTGGTTACGCTGCTCTGTCGCGAATTCCCGCGCACACCAATGCTGGCCTTCGCCACGCTCTCTCCCACCACGAATCTCAACAGCCTGATCGATGCCGGACTCGGTGGGTTCGTCAGCAAGGCCGAACCCCTTGCGGCATTGTCCGACGCCATCGTGCGCGTCTTCCAGGGCCTGATCCGGATTCCGCCGGACGTCAGGCTGGCCGGTGATCGTGGCGAGCTCAGCCGCAACGAGCGGGAGGTACTGGAGCTGCTGCTGGAAGGCCTGACCGTATCGGAGATCGCGCTGCGCCGGCACCGCAGCATCAAGACCGTCAGCACACAGAAGGTCGCGGTGCTGCGCAAGCTGGGATTGCGCAGCGATGTGGAGATCTATGCGCTGCGTGAACGGCTGGAGTCTCCGTGAGGCGCCATGCGCCATTGCGCCCGTGCCTGCTGATCCTCGGGTTGCTGGTGCTGCTTCTCCTTCCCGCTGCGTCGGCGGAAGATATCCGGTCACCACGCTGGCTGCCGGGCAGCAGCGTGCGGGTCTCCACCGCCCCGTCCCTACGCCCCGCGCCCGCCGCGATGGCCGATCCGTCATCACCGCCGACGCTCGCCCATGGCTACGCCAACCTGGTGGCGCGTCACGCCCAACTCAGCTTCCTGGAACAGCCCTACCCGACGACCGCCGCATCAATCCTCGCTGTGTGCCATCACGAGGCCGACCTGGTCATGGTGTTTGGCGGTGCGAGACACCAGAAGCTACCCTGCCCCGACCTTGCCGCGTCCAGCCGCTTCCGGGGTGGCGCCACTCTGCTGGCAGGGCGCGCCGGCGAATGGCTGCCACGGGAGATACGCGGGCTCGACGGCCGGGTCGTGGCCGTGGTTGAAGGCGGGCCCTACGCCGGCTGGCTGCGCGCGCATCACCCTCAGATCCGGCTGCAGCCCCTGCCTGATCGGTACGCAGCATTGGCGGCAGTGCAATCCGGCGTGGCCGACGTGGCGATTGGCCTGGAATCCACGCTGCGCCCGCTGGTTCGACGCCATTTCAACGGCAGCCTGCGCCTGCAGCCATTCGACAGCGACTTCTCCACCGACCTCTACCTGCTCGTCCGCCAGGAAGACCAGCAGCTGCTTGAACGCATCGGACAGGCATTGCGGGAGATCACACTCGAGGAGCATGCGAGCCTGCTCCACCTGTGGGCAGGCCAGACCCTGCCAGCAGCGGCGGGAAACGCACTGGACTGGATGCAGGCCTCGCCCCCGCGCGGCTGGCTGTTGCTGGCCCCTCTGCTGGTCGCCCTGCTGCTGTGGCCCATGACCCGTCACCTGCGGGTACGGGGCGACCGCCGCAGCGCGCAGGCCATCGGGATGATCAGTCACGAGATGCGCAATTCTGCGCAGGCCGTACTGGCCTCGATCGAGCTGCTTGGACAATCGGCACTGCCGAAAGGCGAGCGCGATCTGCTCGCCGCTGCCAGCAGCGCCAGCCAATCCCTGCGCGGCCTGTTGAATCGCGCACTGGATTTTTCGCGTCTCGCCAGCGGCGCTTTCAGGCCTCATGCACAAGCCTGTGATGCGACCCAGCTTTGCCGGCAGGCACTGGAGGCCATTCGGCCACAGGCGCAACGGAAAGGGCTGCAACTGCATCTTGATGCCCCGGCCGAACCTTTGCCGATCATTCTCGTGGACATTGATGCGCTACGCCAGATTGCCAGCAATCTGCTGGCCAATGCGGTGAAGTTCAGTGATATCGGCGGCATCGAGCTGCGCCTGCGACTGCTTCCAGCAGCGCGGCCGCAGGAGCTGCTGATGGAGGTGATCGACAGCGGGATCGGGATCGCGCCAGCACGGGTAGCCGAACTGTTCCAGCCTTTCCGTCAAGGCAGCGATGGGCATCAGCGTGGCGGTAGTGGCCTCGGGCTTTCCATTGCACGCGAGCTGGCGCGTGCGATGGGAGGCGATCTGACCGTGCACAGCGTCCTCGGTCGCGGCAGCCGCTTCATCCTGCGCCTGCCGGTGTGCACAGCTGACTCTGCCGAGAGTGTCCGGGACATGCCCGTGGAGGGCACGCCACTGGCCGGGCTGCAACTGCTGCTGGTGGAGGACCACGCACTCAATCGCCACGTCATTGCCGAACAGTTGCGGCGCTGGGGCGCCGAGGTATGTGCCCTGGAAGATGCGGCCAGCGCGCTGGCCGAACAGATACGCCACCCCCGCCCTGCCGCGTTGATCGACATCGGGCTGCGTGGCATCGATGGCTACGCATTGGCACGCGAACTGCGCGCCCGCAGCGGGCATCCGGTCCGTCTGATCGCCTTGTCTGCCCGCAGCGGGCGACGTCACCACGCACGCTGCCGCCGCTCGGGTTTCGACGCGGTGCTGGCCAAGCCGCTGCGCGCCGCCGAACTGCTCGCTGCGCTGGGCATTCCGGCGCCGGAGAGCGTGGACGCACTTGAGCAGGTGACTGAAATGGACGCGGCCTACAGCGCCGACATCTGCGATGAACTCGGCAGGATCGAGCGGATTGTCGATCATGCAGACGCATCGGCGCTCGGTCATCACGTGCACCGATTGCAGGGCGCGCTACAGATGCTGGGTCAATGCGAGCACGCCGCCATCGCGGCCGAGCTGGTCGATCTGGCGCAGGACGCCACGCCGGACTGGACCGACGCACGTCGCCTGCTGTGCGTACTGCAGGCCGGACAGGGCGCCCGCGTCGCGGGAACCCTGCCCAACCCCTTGATCACGCGGCCAGACGCTCGACCTGGCGACGGGTCAGGTCATTGAAGCGACCCAGCGACATCAGGTGCTGGTGGATCAGTGCCAGCCAGCCACTGCGGTGCCACTCGACCACGGTTGCTTCCGGCAGCGCCACGAACTTCTCGACGTCCACGACCAGGAAACCGTTGAGGTTGAACTCCCGGCCATCCGGGATACGCACGGTGGCGTTGCGCTCCACCAGCAGGCCGTTGTCGACCAGGGCCTTGGAGAAGGCCTGGGTCTGTTCGTGTTCGCGGGTGTACTGGCCGCAGAATTCCAGGGCCTGCTGCACCATCTCGGTCGCCTTGCCGTCAACGAACAGCGGCTGGCCTTCCTCGCCCCCCTTGACCACGCGCGGGCTCTCTTCGTCGATGCCCAGCAGGAAATCATTCTCCGCACCGGTGTCGATGAAGATGAAGGGGTGGCGGCGCAGGTAGGCGGGAATGTAGGCCTCGTCTTCCCACAGGCCATCCTTGATGAACAGGTTCTGGTCGGACACGCCCACGGCAGCCATCGGAACCGCGCTCGGGCCGGCAAACAGGATCGGGAAGTGGTGCAGGGCCAGCGAGAACTCGCCCAGCACCAGCGGAATGGCATTGTTGCCGGCGGCGAACTCCAGCTTGCCCGGCAGGATGCGCAGATCGGCGTGCACATCGGCCTGCAGCGGCACCGGGCGGGTATAGAACAGGGGGGCGCCGCTCGGCGCCGCTTCGGTGGTGGTGTCGCTGGTGGTGGTCATGTTGGGAACCGTTCGATCATGCGCGCCTGCCATCCCGGGCACGCCAGCGGGAACAACCTGAATCCCGCATTATCAACAAGCTCGATGACAACGGCCACCCCACCGGCGAACTATTTCAGCTGCAGGGGGTAGCGCTGCCAGAGTACGTGGACCAGGAAACCGGCCAGCTCGGTGTCGCGGGCACTGACCGCCGCACGGATCTTGTCCAGCAGCACCATGTCACTGCAGGAACGCACGTCGGCATGGTTGGCCTGCCCTGCCCTGCGCGCACGATAGCGCGCCGCCCGCTGCGCATCGCTCATCGCGTACCCGAACTTGGGCGGACGACCGCGCTTGCGCGGCAGGGTCAGCTCCAGGGTTCCGGGGTCTTTGTCATCACGCATGAGAGGGGTGCGGGCGGCGGCGAGCAACGGGGGGTGCGCAATTTATCGTGAGGCATCACTTTAATCCAGCTTTTTCTGCGAATTTGTTGCAGCGCAATGCAAACGTTCGCGCACCGATGCGGCCTCATCCACGCATGGCGTGGATCTACTGCAGAGCTCGCGACCCGGTCACCCGGTAGATCCACGCCATGCGTGGATACGGAAACCCGGACAAAAAAAATGGGAGCCCGCGAACGGGCTCCCCTCACCTTGCCTATGCCGCGCGTACTGGCTCATAGCCGTGCAGGTGCGCCTCACTGCTGGCCCGCCCCTGGCTGAGCGAACGCAGCGAGGTGGTGTAACCCACCAACTTCGCCAGTGGCGCGAAACCACTGACCTCGGCACGACCGTCCTGGTCCTCGATGCGGGCGATGCGGCCATGGCGCCGGTTGAGGTCGCCGACCACATCACCCACCGACGCCGACGGCGAATGCACCGTCACCGCCATCACCGGCTCCAGCAGCTGCGTGCCACCCTCGGCCAGCGCCGCCTTGATCGCCTCGGCGCCTGCGCGATGGAATGCCATCTCCGAAGAGTCCTTGGCATGGGTCTGGCCATCGACAAGACTGACCTCGATGCCGACCACCGGATGACCCTGCGGACCTTCCGACAGCGCAGCACGCACGCCCTTTTCCACCGCCGCGATGAAGCTGCGCGGCACCACGCCACCGACGATGCGGTCGTTGAACACGACAAGATCGTCGTCGCGCGGCGCCACATCCAGCACCACGTGCGCGAACTGGCCCTGGCCACCGGTCTGCTTGACCAGACGCCCGACGACACCGGTCATCGGGCGCATCGGCGTCTCCTGGTAGGCCACGCGTGGCGCACCTACGGCCACGTCGACCTTCCATTCGCTGCGCAGGCGCTCGACCATCACTTCCAAGTGCAGCTCGCCCATGCCCCAGACCAGGGTTTCACCCGTTTCCCGGTCCGTTTCCACACGGAACGAGGGGTCTTCCTGGGCCAGGCTGGCCAGTCCCTGCGCCATCCGGATCAGGTCCGCCGCACGCGCCGGCTCCAACCGCCAGGCCAGCACCGGCGCCTGGGCCTGGATGTTCTCCAGCCGCAGCGGCTGCGCACGGCTGCTCAGCGTCTCGCCACTGACCGCATCCTTCCAGCCCAGTACCGCGACAATGTCGCCGGCCACGGCCTGCTCGATGTCATGGGTCTGGTCGGCCTGCACCCGCACCAGGCGACTGACACGCCGCCCTTGCGGATGCTGCGAACTGGCCACCGCGTCGCCCACCTTCAAGGTACCCGAGTACAGCCGCACGAAGCTCAACGCGCCGTGCTGCTGGTGGGTGATCTTGAACAGCAGGCCTGCCAGTGGACCGTCCGGATCCGGCGGCAGCATCACCTCGCCCTCATCGCTTTCGGCGCTGACAGCAGGGCGATCCAGCGGCGACGGCAGGTAATCGACCACGGCATCCAGCAGCGTCTCGATGCCCTTGTCCTTGAACGCAGCACCGGCCAGCACAGGCACGCCTGCACCCGCCAGCGTCGCCCGGCGGATTGCCGCGCGCAGCGCCCCGGCATCGATCACGCGACCTTCCAGCCAGGCATCGGCCAGTTCTTCGTCATGATCGGCCACAGCTTCGACCAGCGCATCGCGCTGGGCCTGCCATTGGGCCCGCGCCGCTTCGTCCCACGGGGTCACCGTGGTTGCGCCGCCCTCCTGCCACTGCAGCACGCGCTCATCGACCAGATCGACCCAGCCATTGAAGCCGCTTTCGCTGCCCAACGGCACGCCCAGCGCCCACGGCCGCGCGCGCAGCTTGTCCTGCAGCTGCTCCAGCACGCGCTCAAACGAAGCGCCTACGCGGTCCATCTTGTTGACGAAAGCGATCAGCGGCACGCGATGGCGACGCGCCTGGCGCCACACCGTCTCGGACTGCGGCTGCACGCCATCCACGGCCGAGAACACCGCCACGGCGCCGTCGAGTACCCGCAGGGATCGCTCGACTTCGATGGCGAAGTCGATGTGGCCGGGGGTGTCGATCAGGGTCAGCCGATGCGGCGGCAGATCACGCGGTGCCCACTGCGCCTGCACGGCGGCCGCGCCAATGGTGATGCCCCGTTCGCGCTCGATCGCCGAGAAGTCGGTGGTCGCATTGCCGTCGTGCACTTCGCCGACGCGATGGATCTCGCCGCTTTTCCACAGCAGGCGTTCGGTCAGCGTGGTCTTGCCGGCGTCGATGTGGGCAATGATGCCAAGGTTGCGACGGCGGGAAAGGACTTGGGTGTTCATGAGATAGGTTCCTGCAAAGCCAACGATGGGGGCCGCGCACCCCGGTTGGCGACAGGGTGCGCGGCTAGCGTTCGGTCTCGGCGATCTGGTGCATGGCACGTTCTCCTTGCGGTACGTCGGGTTAGGGAAATGAAACTGCAGAAACGAAAAGAGCGCCCCGAAGGGCGCTCTGTGGATGATCCAGCGATAGCCGCTTCAGCGGCCCTGTGGAGCTCCAGGCAGACACGCCCGTTCCGCGCTTGCGCGGGTCAGGGTGAAAAACTTCAGGAGCGGCATCCGGTTCATGGGGCGCATTCTAGACCTGCCAATCTGGCGCGCAAGTGAATATTGCAAACATAAATAGAACGATGAGACCAGCAAAGATCGGGGTCAGATCCCTTTGCCCCGGGCAAAGGGTTCTGCCCCCTGGCAGCCCTCACTTGCAGCCGTGCAGCTTGCGCGCCTCGGCCACTGTTGCAGGCTGGTCATCCCCCATCGACATCCAGCCCTTCAACGAAATCGCCGGGTCCACGTGCGGCAGCCGTGGGCCACCATGAATCACGACCTCGATCCAGCTCCCCACCGGCGCCAGCTCGGACAGGCGTGCCGCCTGATCATCTTCGGTGCTGAATGTGTCGTCCGGGCCCGCCGGCGGCGTGGTATTCACGGTTTCCGTCTTGCGGGTCCGGACCCGAAGAGCACCATCCGGCAGCCGCTGACTGATCACGTCGTAGCGCTCGATACCGTATGCCCAGCTGTTCTCGCCAACACTGCGGGTCTCGCTACCGTCATCCGCCACGGTTACCACCTCGCCTGCCGGCCCGACAACGCCCGCGACAGCCCCCAAGCCGGACATCAGTGCCTGATAGACGATCATCTGCCGCTGCTCGGTAGTCAGCGCTCCGGCCTTGAGCTTGGCGGCAGGAATCTGCAGGTACGCCGCTTCACTGCACAGCACAAGTACCTGCTGGTCGTCCCAGCTCACCGACATTTCCTCGTTGGCAAAGTACTGCGTCTTCATCGACGTCACCGCGGCACCGTCGCCACTGGAATGCCGGGTTTCGATCAGCGAGGCATTCTCGGCCGCGTTGGTCAGCGAAACCTGGGAGGTCGACGCTGCATGGGCTGCGCAAACGGAAGCAATCATCGCGGCAAGCAGCACGCTGCGGGTAACGGTGCGGAACATGGCATCAGTCCATTGAAGAAAACGAAGCCTCCATGATACCCGGAGCAACCTGGCGGACCTTCGCTCAGGTCACCACCACCAGCGGCACCCCACGACGCGGATGCTCCAGCACCACTACATCCTGCTGGTACACGCGCTGCAGGTTGTCTTCGGTGAGCACCTGCAATGGCGTGCCATCGGCCGCCACCGTGCCCTGCTCCAGCAGCACGATGCGGTCGGCATAGCCTGCGGCCAGATTGAGGTCGTGCAGGACCACGATCACGCACGCACCGGCTTCGGCACAGGCACGCACACTGCGCAGCGTGCGCTCCTGATGGCGCAGATCCAGCGCAGCAGTGGGCTCATCCAGCAGCAGCAATGGCGTGTCCTGTGCCAGCACGCGCGCGAACGTGGTCCGGGCGGACTCACCACCGGACAGCTGCTGCACCTCGCGCAGGCGCAGGGCCTGCAGTTCGGCGGCATCGATGGCAGCTTCCACCTGCGCGTCGTCCACACGCGGATCCGGCGGATGCGGCAATCGCCCCATCGCCACCACCTCTTCGACGCTGAAAGCAAAACGCACGCCGTGCTCCTGCGGCATTACCGCGCGCTCGCGCGCCAGCGGCCCCGCCTTGTAACTGGTCAACGGCCTGCCCAACAGGCTCACCTCCCCCGCATCGGCGCGCAGGTCGCCGGCCGCGACCGCCAACAGCGTGGACTTGCCCGCACCGTTCGGGCCCACCAGTGCGGTCACCGTACCCGGTTCGAACGCCAAGGAAATGCCGTGCAGGATCTCACGTTGCTGGCGGCGCACCACCACCTCGTGCAGCTTCAACAGCACACTCATGGCACCGCCTTGCGGCGCTGCTGCAGCACCAGCCAGAGGAAGAACGGCGCACCCAGCGCCGCCGAGAACAGGCCCAGCGGAATCTCAGCGGGTGGATCCAGCGTGCGCGCCGCGGTATCCGCCACTACGATCAGCACTGCACCCAGCAGGCCGGACAACGGCAGCAACCAGCGATGACCCGGGCCGACCAGCAGGCGTGCCACGTGCGGCACTACCAGGCCAACGAAACTGATCGAACCGGCAAACGCCACCGCCGCGCCCACCAGCAGCGCGCTGAACGCCACCAGGCGACGCCGCGTGCGCGTGACATCCAGCCCGAGGTGCTGTGCCTGGCGCTCCCCCAGCGCCAGCATGTCCAGCGGCGTTGCCAGTCGCTGCAACGCGAACACGCCAATCGCAAACAGCGGCACCACCGCCACCACATCGGCCCAGTTGGCACGTGCCAGCGAGCCCATCTGCCAGAATACCAGCGACTGCAGTTCGCTTTCGCTTGCGATGTAAGTGAGGAAACCAATCAGCGCCGAGCAGAACGCGGCCATCGCGATACCGACCAGCAGCAGCGTGGCGTTACCCGCGCCTTTGCCGGGCCGTGCCAACGCATACGTCAGGCCGATCGCCAGCGCACCGCCGACGAACGCGGCCACAGGCACCAGCCAGCCCGCCGCACCGGCGGCGCCCAGCACGATGGCGGCCACCGCACCCAGTGCAGCACCCTGGCTGACACCGACGATGCCGGGGTCGGCCAGCGGATTACCGAACAGGCCCTGCAGGCTGGCACCGGCCATCGCCAGAGACGCGCCCACCATCGCACCCAGCAGGGCACGCGGAATGCGCAGTTGCCAGACCACGGCCAGATCGCGGCTACTGACTGCCTGCGGATCCAGCAGGCCCAGCTTCACCGCCAGCGCCTGCATCACCTCCAGCGGTGGCAACCGCAGCGGGCCCACGGCGAACGACGCCAGCACCGCCCCCAGCAGGGCCAGCAAGGCCATCATCAACATCGCCCGCCCGCCCGCGACGGCGGCGCCGATCCGCCGGACTCATGCCTTCGGCAACGCTGCCAGGGCCTTGGCCAGCGCCAGCGCGCCCGCACCAGAACCCACGCTGGTGTACTTCAGCTGCACATCCGGCATCACCCAGACCCGGTTGGCCTGCCCGGCCGGGGTCTGCTTCAGCGTCGGGTACGCCTTCCATAGGCCATCGGCACCGCCGAACAGCTGCAGGTCGTGCTCGGTCACCAGGATCACTTCCGGTGCCGCCGCGACCACGCCCTCGTTGCTCAGCTGCGAGTAGTTCTTCACCCCGGCCTCGGTGCCGATGTTGATGCCGCCGGCCAGGGCGATCAGCTGCGCCGAGGCGCTGTCGGCACCCGCAACGGTGGGCGAGCCGCCAGCGCCGGTCGCCGATACGTGGATCAGTCGTGGCGCATGGCCCAGGCCCTTGCCAATCGCTGCAGCCTCGTCGAGCTGGCGCTGCACCTGCGTGGCCAGTGTTTGCCCCGCTTCGGCCAGCCCTAGTGCCGCAGCGACCTTGCGCACCTTGTCCGGCGCCGGCTGCAGGTCATCGATGACCACCGCCGGCTCGCCCACCTCGCGCAGCTTTTTCGCCAGCTCGGTGTGGCGGCGCAGGCTGTTGCCGAGGAACAGCGAGCCCTGCAGGCTCAGCACGCCTTCCACGCCCGTGGTGCGGTTGAACAGGAACTGGTGAGGGGCAGCCAGGCCGGCCTGGGTGGTGGTGTTGGTTGGCGCAGCGAATACCTGCTTGCCCAGTCCCAGCGCCTCGATCACCGCGATGACGTCGTCACCACCGGCAATGATCCGGCTGGTGTCGGACACTTCAATGTCGGCACCGTCATCGGAATGCACTTTGGCCGGCAGCACGGCCCTCTGTTCATGCACCGCTGGCATCTCGGCACCGGCCACGCGCTGCCAGCCTGCCGGCAACGCGGTTTCGGCAGCAGCTGTTGCGGCAGGCGGCTCGGCAGTCTTGTGGCCATCCGACGGCGTTGACGAGCCACTGCAGGCAGACAGCGCCAGCGAAACAGCCAGCGGGAGCGCACACAGGCGCAGACGGGACGCGATGTTCATGGACATTCTCCTTGCTGGCAGGGCGACGCGCACGCCGCCCTGCCCTGTGACTTACTGCTTCGGGGTGATGCGGGTGATGCGATCACCCTTCGGATCTTCGGCGCCACGTGACTTGTTCACCGCAAACACGTTGCCCTTGCCGTCGGCACGCACATGGTTCGGAAGGGTGCCGCCATCGAGGTTGGCCACCACCTTGCCGTCACCATTCACCACGGTGACCGTGCCAGCGCCACGGTTGCTGACATAGGCCAGGCCGGAGGCATCATCGAAGGCGACGTTCAGCGCGCCGGCGCCGACCGGCACGTCATGCAGCACCTTTCCGGCGGCCACGTCAACGATCAGCAGGTTGTCGGTGCCCTGCGAGGCCACATAGAGCCGGTTGCGTGCTGCGTCGAAGGCCACGCCAGAGGCGCTGATCGAATTGCCCAGGTCGATGACCTTGTCGACCTTGCCGCTGGCCACATCGATCACCGCCGCTTCCGGGGTACCGATGCTGACGGTGAACAGCTTGCCGCCCTTCTCGTCCAGCACCAGGCTCATCGGGGTGAACTTGCCGTCATCCACGCCGGATTCCAGCGTCACCTGCGGCAGCTCCTTGAACGTCTTCGCATCGAACACCGACAAATGGTCCTCACCCGTGGCCGACGCGAACACCTTGCCGTGGGTGCCGTCGACCACTACGTCGCGCGCGTGCGGCACGGTGTCGACCGGGAACTGGTGGACCAGCGAGAGGTCCTTCTGGCGGTAGACCGCAATCGAGTTCTGCCGGGTATTGGTGACCCAGACATTGCCATTGGCGTCATCCACGCCCACACCGTAGACCGCATAGACCGCGCCGTTGGTGCTGCCCGGCACCTGCGCCGGGGTGATCGCCTTGGTCACCTTCAGGGTCTTCGGGTCCAGCTTCAACAGCTGCGACTGGGTCACCGGCGGGCGGCCCACGGCCGAGGTGACGAACACGGCATTGCTGTCGGCGCTGTAGGCGGACTGGTACAGGCCCGGCACCAGCTTGTTGGACTGGGTGGCGAACTGCGCTTGGCCGGACAGCGGCAGCTGCGGCGACACGCGCAGCTTCAGCACCGTGGCCGCAGCCGGCTGGCTGGCGCGCACCACCACTGGGTGGGTGCCCGGCACCGCATCGGCCGGAATGCTCAGCTGGGTCTTGAAGTTGCCGTCGGCATCGACCACCAGCGGCTGCGTGTTGAGCACGCTGTCGCCACGCAGCAGGCTGACCTTCTGGCCCGGCACGAAGCCACGGCCGACCACGTCGGCGGTGCTGCCGGGAACCACGTTCTCACCGCGCGAGACGACCTCACCCTTGAAAGTGGCGTTGGCCGGCTGATCGAACACCGGCTGGGCGGTGGCGGTCACCGCCAGCAGCAGACCGGCGGCGAGAGAGGTGAGACGGAAAGACGGATGGAACGACATGGCAGGCTCCTTGCACACGTAGGCCGCGCCACGTGGCGCGGGATTCATCGGTTGCCTGGGCCGCTGCACGCCGGCAGCCTCGCCTGGGTAGTGGGGTCGCACGGCATGGCGCGCGAAGGCATTCATTCGGCGGCGCTGTCCCCGCCATTGGGCGCGCCATTGCCGGCGCTGCGGTCGGACACGCCATACAGTTCATGCAGCGCAGCGTGGAACGATGCCGGCAGCATCGGGCCGTGGCCGAGGCCATCGAACTCGCGGTACTGCACGCTCAGGCCCGGCACCTTGCCCAGCCGCTCGGACAACTGCATCGCCGCATCCGGGGTGGCGCCACTGATCCGGCGCAGGTGCGCAACCACGCGCGGGTTGCTCATATCGCGCTTGCCGCGATCACCGACGCGCTCGGCGCCGCCCAGCATCAGCCAGAGCTTGGCCGGCTGGCCGTGCACGTTCTGCACGAACTGCTGCTCCGGATCACCCAGCGCCGCGCCCTGGCTCCACCACAGCGACGGACTGGCTGCCAGATAGGACTGGAACGCGGCAGGTCGCGTGTACAGCGCATTGAGCACGAATAGCCCGCCCAGCGAATGGCCCCACAGCGCCTGCTGCTGCGTATCGATGCGTGCGCGACGCTCGACTTCCGGCTTGATGCGGCGCTCGATCACATCAAGGAAAGCCGCAGCGCCGCCGCCGACGGCCTGGGTCGTGCCGCTCTCGTCGTCGGCACGGTCGATCCACGCGGTGTAGTCGCGGGTACGCGCCCTGGAATCGATGCGCAGGTCGTTGTCGTAGCCGATCAGCACCAGTACCGGCGGTGCCTTGCGCGCAGCCAGCTCGGCCAGCAGCCGCTGGTCCAGCACCATGGCCACGGCATTGCCATCCAGCGCGTACAGCACCGGGGATGGGGTCTTGCCGGCCTTGGCCGGGATCGCCAGGTTCACCCGCCAACGGCGCTGCTGGTCCGGGCTGTCCACCACGAAACGCTCGAAGCGATAGCTGGCCGCCGGCTCGTCGAGCACGGTGTGGCCGATCTTCTGCAGCGGATTACGCTGCTGCGCATGGGCGTAAGCAGTGGCCAGGAGTAGACCCATCATCATGGCAGCCAGGCCGCGGGCCAATGGGCCACGGCGCGAAGGCAGGACGAAAAGCTTCATCAGTGGCGGCAGGAGCGGCCAAGGCCGCCGGTTCTCAGGGGACCGCAGTCTACCTTAAACGCGAATGATTATCACATCGATCAAACGTCACGCTGTATATCACGCGCGCGATGCATTCATTTTCCCGGTTGCGCCGGAAACACCGGATCCACTATTTTGCCGGGCAGCGGGGCGCAGGAGCGCCCTTCCCTCGCAGGGCTGCGGATGGATGGGCAATCGAGTCGCCGGCCGCGCCCTGTCCTTTGCCAAACCCATCCACGCATGGCGTGGATCTACTGACCACCATCCACGGGAATGAATCCCGTGACTGCGAGAACACCTTGAAGCGCACCGCCTTGATCGCCCTTTCCCTCGGCCTGCTTGCACCGCTGGCCGCCCATGCCGCACAGGATCTGCCAACGCTCTACCAGGCCTTTGAAGAGGCCGGCAATTCGTCACTGGGCATGGAAGAACTCAACCAGACGGTGACATTCACTGCCGTTGCCCTGGGCGTCTCCAGCAACCTGGCGGGCGAGCCGCTGATCGAGGCCGGCGACGACCAGGGCAATGTCCTGGCCCGGCTGACCAGCGACGACGAGCACCAGGCGGCCAAGCTGGGCGCGCTGGAAGAAGGCGCGACTTTCACCGCAAGCTGCACGCTGCAGTTCAGCTCGGGAACGGACTACCTTTCCTTCGGCGACTGCAGCATCAAGTAAGAAAGAAGCCGGCGAAACGCCGGCTTCGTTTTCCCGCCCTGTAGAAGTCGAGCCATGCTCGACTCACGCAGTCTCACGGCCCCGCAGGCACCGGGCCGTAGACGTTCTCCTGCGGTGTACCTGGCAGCAGCGCGAACACGAAGATCACCAGGCCACCGAACGGAACGAAGGCCAGCAGGTACATCCAGCCCGACTGGTTGCAGTCGTGCAGTCGGCGCACGGTGACGGCAATGACCGGCACGAACGTGGCCAGCCAGAACACGACGAACAGGATGATCGACGCGATGCCCAGCACGTCGGACTGCATCACCAGCCCGGCGATGAGCGGCACCATCAGCACGGCGGAGACGATCAACAGGAACAGCTGGAACATCCAGTACTCGCGACGGTTGGCACGACCCTCGAACTGGGCATAACGCTTCAACGGCAGAATCATTTCCTGCACGGCATCAATCCTTGAAAAAGCAGCCGCGCAGTGTGCCAAAGGAGCGCCCGCAGGACAATGTGGTGACGAACCACACTCGACTGCCATTACCCCTGTAGCGCCGAGCCATGCCCGGCTGCTGTTTCCGCAGGTGCTGCTGGGTCGGTCCAGAGCGGAGTCGAGCATCGCTCGATGCTACATAAGCCAGCTCAACGGCCGTTCGCGGCCCTCGCCGCCTCACGTTCGGCGCGCAGCCGATCAAGCTTTTCCTTCAGCTTGATCTCCAGGCCCCGCGGCACCGGGTTGTAGTACACCCGTTCGCCCATCGCATCCGGGAAACCGGTCTGGTCCAGCGCGATGCCCCCCTCGGCATCGTGGTCGTACTGGTATTCGGCGCCGTAGCCCAGCTCCTTCATCAGCTTGGTTGGCGCATTGCGCAGATGCAACGGCACCTCTTCGGTACCGCTCTGGCGCACGTCGGCCTTGGCCTGGTTGAACGCGGCATAGCCCGCGTTCGACTTGGCGGTGCTGGCCAGGTACAGCACCAGCTGGGCGAACGCGAGCTCGCCTTCCGGGCTGCCGAGCCGCTCGTAGATGTCCCAGGCTTCCAGCGCCATGCTCTGCGCGCGCGGATCGGCCAGGCCGATGTCCTCGATCGCCATGCGGGTCAGTCGACGTGCCAGGTAGGATGGATCGCAACCGCCATCGAGCATGCGGGTCAGCCAGTACAGCGCGGCATCCGGATTGGAACTGCGCACGGACTTGTGCAGCGCCGAAATCTGGTCGTAGAACTGCTCGCCGCCCTTGTCGAAGCGGCGGGTACGATCGGCCAGCACCTGGGTCAGGGTCTGCGGGGTGATGCGACCCCCTTCCCCACCCGCCAGTTCGGCGGCGATTTCAAGAAGGGTCAGTGCGCGGCGCACGTCACCATCAGCGGCAGTGGCGATTTCCAGCAGCAGCTCGGGCGCAACCTCGATACCCTCCTCGCCCAGGCCGCGTTCGCGGTCGCCCAGCGCGCGTTCCAGCGCCTCGACGATATCGGTTGGCGATACCGCTTCCAGCACATGTACGCGGCAACGCGACAGCAGCGCCGAGTTCAGCTCGAACGACGGATTCTCGGTGGTGGCACCGACGAACAGGATCGTGCCGCGCTCGATGTGCGGCAGGAAGGCATCCTGCTGCGCCTTGTTGAAGCGATGCACCTCGTCCACGAACAGCACGGTGCGCCTGCCCTCGGCGAACCGTTGCGCAGCCTCGGCCAGCACCTGGCGCACTTCCGGCAAGCCGGACAGCACGGCGGAGATGGCACGGAACTCGGCATCGGAGTACTCGGCCAGCAGCAGTGACAGCGTGGTCTTGCCGCAGCCCGGCGGGCCCCACAGGATCATCGAATGCACGCGCCCGGATTCGACCGCGCGACGCAGCGCGCTGTCCGGCGCCAGCAGGCGCTTTTGCCCGACCATTTCGTAGAGGGTGCGCGGGCGCATGCGCTCGGCCAGCGGGCGCAGATGTTCCCGATCAACGCTCAGCAGATCGGGGCCGGGGAAGGAAGTTGAACGATGTCTTGCCACCCGCACATTGTACCGCGACAAGGTGACGACGATTCCGGTAGTGCCGGCCGCTGGCCGGCAGATCAAAATTGCGTCAACCAAGGTTGACACCCACCAAGGCGGTGCCGGTTGACACCCACCGGAGCAGGTGGCGCCGGGTCATGCCCGGCATCCTCGGTCAATTACCGATGACGTCCGTGCCCTTCGGCGGGGTGAAGCTGAAGGTGCCGGCAGCAAAGCCTGGATTGCGCTTCCAGCCACTGAAGCTGATCACGGTGCGCTGTCCGACCGCGTCGGTGATCTCCATCTTGGCCAGGCCCTGGGCATTGAAGCCCAGCGCGGCGTACTGGAAGCTGGCTTCGGTCTCGCGCTTCGGCGACAGCGACAGCCACTGCAGGCCATCACGCTGCGCAGCCTCTTCACTGACGTCGTACTGCTGTTCCAGCAGCGCCGGGTTGATCAGCGCAGTCAGCGGGCTGTTCTGCTCTTCCTTGCCCTGCTCGCGCACGGTGACCTGCTCCAGGTCCGGCTCGTACATCCAGACCTTCCTGCCGTCAGCCACGATCAACTGTTCGTGCGGGCGCACGTATTCCCAGCGGAACAGGCGCGGCGCCGACAGGGCCACGCGGCCACTGGTCGATTCCTTCACCTTGCCGCGGCTGTCGAACACCTGCTGGCTGAACTGGCCATCCAGGCCCTTCAGGCCACTGGTGAAAGTCTTCAGGTCATCGCGGGCACCGGCCCAGGCACTGCCGGCAGCGGCACAGGCGACGGCCAGGGTAGTCGTGGCAAGGAAACGGCGGAAGCGGAAGTTCATGCGGAAATCCTGTGGGCGCGGGCGCCAGGAAAGGTGGTTGCCAGTGTGCCCGGGGGAAGATGAATGGGCGATCAGGGCGACATTATGCCGCCCTGAACGTCCATCGGCGATTCAGCCGTCAGATGCCGGCAGCTTGCCGTACAGCACCTGGCCGCGGAAGCCGCGACGCACTTCGCGGTACAGCGCGCGGAACGCCGGATAGTCCTGCGGCTGGCACAGCGCCTCCGGGCCACGCACCGCGTTCTGCTGCAAGCGGTGGTGCACGATCACCTCCTGGCCCTCGCGGCTCCAGTCCACCCGGTATTCGCCAGCGGCATTGGTAAAGCGCTGGCTGGCCGGAATGGCGATGATCGGCGCATTGGCCGGGAACTGCAGGCGATAGGTTTCCTCGCGCAGGCTGGCATTGCAGTAGAAAGGCGTCTCGTTGGCCGGCGCCGAGGCGGTGGCGTACAAGCCACGCACCGACTCGCCACCCGGCGGGTCCGGCACGGCCATGCCGCCGGCCACGCTGAAGTCGGCGTAGTCCTCGGCCTGGAAGGCCATGCGGTAGCCGAACGGCCGGGTCAGGTCGACCGGTACGCCCTGGATCTGCAGCTGCCCTCGCCCATCGAATCCTGAGGCGGCCATGATCTGCTCCTCAGCGCGCGCACGGTTCTGCGCGTTGAGCTGTGAGAACTGCGCGCGCATGCCGATCTCGGCGTTCTCGCCCAGCTTCGGGATCGTCTCGCCGCGCAGGTTGCCGTTGGCGTCGAAGGTGAAACGCACTTCCATCGAGGTGGCGTTACGCTCCGGCGTGTTGGCCGGAGTGCGCGCCAGCGTGGCGTCGCGGGTGCGCATCACCGGCGCACCCAGGTCACCCTCCGGCAGCTGGCCGAAGCGCGCCCACGCGGTGGTCGAATCGAGGTACAGATCGAATTCGGGGATGTAGGTGATGGCGTGGTTGAAGCGACCCAGCACCGGAATCCTCGGCAGCGTCGGGCCGCCCCCCGCACCGATCAGCACCGGCGAGCTGGCGATACCCTTGGCCGCAAGCAGCGCCTC
The DNA here is from genome assembly GCF_029842485.1 of Stenotrophomonas sp. GD03777. Lineage (NCBI taxonomy): Bacteria > Pseudomonadati > Pseudomonadota > Gammaproteobacteria > Lysobacterales > Lysobacteraceae > Stenotrophomonas > Stenotrophomonas sp. GD03777. Next base: position 30,176 of record NZ_JAOCGL010000001.1, on the reverse strand, counting down.
GAGGATCGTCACGTGGTCCTTGCAGTCACCATAGTGATTGTCGAGGATGCTCTGCGCGCTGTTCGGCTCCAGGCCGCCGTTGCCCAGGTACACCGCCACATAGCGGATGTTCTGCGCGACCCAGCGATACAGCGCATCAGCCTGTTCGCGGCGGTCGCTGATGCCGGCGGTGATCTCATCAGCGAGCGCCTGCAGCGCTGGGGTCACCTCGGCCGCCGGGCCCGCCTTGAGCTGGTAGGCGCGCCCCATCTGCGACCAGTCACGATACGTGCTGGCCATGATGTTCGGGCCGAACTCCCAGCCCGCCGCCGACCAGTTCTGCGCCGGCATCGCCTCGCGGCGCTGGTAGCGCCAGCGCCATTGCGCCTGGCCATTCTTCACTGTCGGCCGGTCACTGCCCTGCACGCCGCGGCTGTCCACGAACATCGGCAGGTTGGCCGGCGCACTCAGGGTGACCTCGGCGTCCTCGTACTCGGTGAAGACGTTGAAGGTCTCCCACAGGCCGAAATAGCCCGGGAAGTACGGCGTAGCCTGGGTGCGACGCACCTGGTAGTACAGGCGCGTGCCCGGGGCCAGGTTCGGGAACACGATCACCCGCACCTTGCGGTCGGCATACATCGCCGCCGAGGCGCTGGAGTAGCTTTCCTGGGTGTAGATGCGGTCGGCCGGCACGTCGCGGCGCTGGCCGTCGGCGGTGATGGTGTAGGCGCTAAGCACCTCCAGCGTTTCCATCTTCTCGCTGTAGCTCAGCCGCACCTGGCTGAACTGCTCGACCGAGGCCTTGGTCTTGAGCAGGACCTCGTAGGTTTCGGTCTGCACATTGCCCGCATCCGGCCGGACCTGGTAGTCGGCGCGGTAACGGACAATGCTGAAATTATTGCTGGCTTCGGTATCGCCGCTGGTGGAAGGCGGCGCCGTGGCGGGCGCGGAGGTGGCGGTTTCTGCCAGTGCCGGGCCGGCAGCCATCAGGGCAGCCAGCGCCAGCGCCAGCGCGCTTGGTACGGGGTGAAGCATGCGTCGGTTCCTTGGACGTCGTGGGGGATACGTCGGGTCTTACTTCGGCGGCGGCGGTGCCAGCACCGTGCGGTCGCCGTTGTGCTCGGGCGGGCTGACCACGCCGGCCGCTTCCATGGCCTCGATCAGTCGCGCTGCACGGTTGTAGCCGATCTTCAGCCGGCGCTGCACGCCGGAAATCGAGGCACGGCGGGTCTCGGTGACCACCCGCAGCGCTTCGTCATACAGCGGGTCGGACTCGTCGCCGGCCGCACTGGTCTCGGGCAGGCCAGTGGCGCCGACGACCACGCCGTCGCCCATCGTCTGCACTTCGTCCAGCACGCCGTCGACATAGTCGGCCGGGCCCATCGCCTTGAGGTGCTCGACCACGCGATGTACTTCGTCGTCGGACACGAACGCACCATGCACGCGCTCGGGCAGCGCGGTGCCCGGCGGCAGGTACAGCATGTCGCCGTGGCCCAGCAGGGTCTCCGCGCCAGACTGGTCGAGAATGGTGCGCGAGTCGATCTTGGAGCTGACCTGGAAGGCGATGCGGGTCGGGATGTTGGCCTTGATCAGGCCGGTGATCACATCCACCGACGGGCGCTGCGTGGCCAGGATCAGGTGGATGCCAGCCGCACGCGCCTTCTGTGCCAGGCGCGCGATCAGCTCTTCCACCTTCTTGCCGACGATCATCATCATGTCGGCGAATTCGTCGATGAAGATGACGATGAACGGCAGCGTTTCCAGCGGACGCGGCGCCTCGCCCAGCTCCGGGTTCGGCTTGAACAGCGGATCCATCAGCGGCTGGCCGGCGTCCTGGGCTTCCTTCACCTTCTTGTTGAAGCCGGCCAGGTTGCGCACGCCCACCGCGCTCATCAGCTTGTAGCGGCGCTCCATCTCGGCCACGCACCAGCGCAGGCCGTTGGCGGCCTCCTTCATGTCGGTGACCACCGGCGCCAGCAGGTGCGGAATGCCCTGGTAGACGCTCAGCTCGAGCATCTTCGGGTCGATCATCAGCATCCGCAGGTCTTTCGGCGAGGCCTTGAACAACAGGCTCAGCACCATCGCGTTGACCGCCACCGACTTGCCCGAACCGGTCGTACCGGCCACCAGCAGGTGCGGCATGCGCGCCAGGTCGGCCACGGTCGGGCGGCCGGCGATGTCCTTGCCCAGCGCCAGGGTCAGCACGCTGGCCGATTTGTCATATTCCTTCGAGCGCAGCAGCTCGGACAGGAAGATCATCTCGCGGGTGACGTTGGGAATTTCCAGGCCGATCACCGACTTGCCCGGGATGACGTCGACCACGCGCACCGACTTCACCGACAGGCCGCGCGCGATGTCCTTGTCCAGCGAACTGATCTGGCTGACCTTGATGCCCGGTGCCGGCTCGATCTCGAAGCGGGTGATGACCGGGCCAGGGTTGGCGCCGACCACCTGCGCATCGATGCGGAAGTCCTTCAGCTTGAACTCGATCTGCCGCGACAGGGTCTCCAGTGTCTCTTCGTCGTAGCCCTTCGGCTGTGGCTTGGGATCATCCAGCAGCGCCAGCGGCGGCAGGTCGGAACCATCGCCGTTGACGCCACGGAACATCGGAATCTGGGTATCGCGCTTGGCGCGATCACTCTTCTCGATCACCGGCTCAGGGCGCGGTTCGATCTTTACCGGCTCGCGCTTGGCGCGCACCTCGGCGTCGGCCTTGCGCACTTCCTGGCGCTCCTCGCGCATCACCCGGGTCTGCTTCCACTCGCTGACTTCTTCCTTCTTGCGCTCCAGCAGCGGTGCCAGCGACATTACGCCACGGCCGATCTTCTCCATCACCGTGAACCAGGACAGCCCGGTGGCCAGAGTGATCGAGGCCAGCAGCAATACCAGCACGAACAGGTTGGCGCCCAGCGCACCGAAGCCCACCGTGAGCGAATTGCCCACCAGCTTGCCGAGAATGCCGCCGGCACTGGCGACATCGCCACTGAACAGGCGCACGTGCAGGAAGCCGGTGCCGGCGATCAGGAAACCGACCAGACCGACCAGGCGCAGCGCCGGGTCCAGATCGTTCTCGCCCTTGCTCTCGCGCTTGAGGCCGAACATGGCGATCCACGCCAGTGCGCCGAGCACCACCGGCAACAGGAAAGCGATGTAGCCGAACAGCTGCAGCAGCACGTCGGCAATCCAGGCCCCGGCGCGGCCGCCGAGGTTATGCACCGGCGCGACCACGCTGCCGGTATGCGACCAGCCCGGATCCGTGGCTGAATAGGTGAACAGACTGGCCGCCAGGTACAGCAGGGCCGGCGCGATGGCGATCAGGCCCAGATCGCGCCAGAGGCGCTGGCGGCGTGGATTGTCGGTCGTCGCCGCCGCGGCCGTGCGACGTGACGCCTTGCTGTCGTCCGACTTGGAGCGTTCAGGGACCTGCTTCGCCACCTTAGACCATACCTTTGGAATGCGCTGTTAGTGATTGATAATAAATGAGACGGCGTCAGTTTTCAGTTATGCGACGTCGGGCAAGGCAATCCGAGGCCCGGAACCACCGCTGGATGACGGCGTTCTGTTCATCGGCTTGAATCGCCCTGCCCCAGCCGCCACTCTATGAGCAGCCATGGATGCTGCGCAAACATCGCCAGCGCCTTGTCCCATCTACCTTTTCGCGAGTTTACATGAGCACCAGCCTGCCCTCCCGCCACCAGCGCCTCGTCATCCTCGGTTCCGGCCCGGCCGGTTGGACCGCCGCCGTCTACGCCGCCCGTGCCAACCTGAAGCCGGTCGTCATCACCGGCCTGCAGCAGGGTGGCCAGCTGATGACCACCACCGAGGTGGACAACTGGCCGGGTGACGCCCACGGCCTGATGGGCCCGGACCTGATGGCGCGCATGCAGGCGCACGCCGAGCGCTTCGAGACCGAGGTCATCTTCGACCATATCCACACCGCCGACCTGTCGCAGCGCCCGTTCAAGCTGATCGGCGACAGTCACGAGTACACCTGCGACGCGCTGATCATCGCCACTGGCGCCACCGCCAAATACCTGGGCATCCCGACCGAAGAGACCTTCAAGGGCCGCGGCGTCTCCGCCTGCGCCACCTGTGACGGCTTCTTCTACCGCGACCAGGACGTGGTCGTGGTCGGCGGCGGCAACACCGCCGTCGAAGAGGCGCTGTACCTGTCCAACATCGCCCGCAAGGTCTACCTGGTCCACCGCCGCGACACTCTGAAGGCGGAGAAGATCATGCAGGACAAGCTGTTCAGGAAGGTCGCCGAAGGCAAGATCGAGACCGTCTGGCACCACCAGGTGGAGGAAGTGCTGGGCAACGATGCCGGCGTGACCGGCGTTCGCGTGAAGTCCACCCTGGACGGCAGCACCCGCGACATCGACGCACACGGTTTCTTCGTGGCCATCGGCCACCATCCGAACACGACCCTGTTCGACGGCCAGCTGGCGATGAACAACGGCTACCTGGAAATCCGCTCGGGCCTGGGCGGCAACGCCACCCAGACCTCGGTGGAAGGCGTGTTCGCCGCCGGCGACGTAGCCGACCAGCACTACCGCCAGGCGATCACCTCGGCCGGCTTCGGCTGCATGGCCGCACTGGACGCCGAGCGCTACCTGGACGCGCAGGGCAAGGCCAGCTGAGTCGAGCCATGCTCAATTCAGGCAAATGGCCGACGCGAAAGCGTCGGCCTTTCTCGTTACATCCCTGCGGCAGCCGTATTCTCAGGCAAGCCATTTCGATCAGGGCCGCCCGCATCGGCAACACAACGAACGGTGTGAGGCACGGGCTGCGACTTGACCCCGTCCGCATCCAACACGTGCGTCTCCCAGCCGAGCGCCCCCACGCTGTTGCGACCGCAGCTGAGTTGCATCCTGCTGGGCTGGTCAGGCGAATCGATGACCACCGTCCGTCCGCTGCAGCTCCACCCTGATGGGCACAGCGTATTGCGGGTGATCAGGCTGATCGGGAATTGCGGATGGCCCGCAAACGCCACGTCCACCTCGCGCGAGTCGCCGGATGGAACGTCGACATCTGCGATCGGCTGCCCGGACAGCGGCTCACACGACTTTCCCGTTGCCCACAGGCGATAGCCCTTCTCCACCCCTTTCATCGATGCCGAGCGGAAGACGGGGTCCTGCAGCGCCTTGGCATCATCCGGATTCGTGTGGAACGCCGTCTCTACGATGATCGATGGCATGTGCGCCTCTCGGTTCTCCCCCTTGTTCAGCGCGTGCGGAGCGGGAGCGACGGTGAATGCCGCATACTCAGGTAGCGAGTGAATCAGCTCCTTCATAGAGCACAGGACACTCTGTGCAAGGGCAGCATCCATCGGCCTACCAGGTTGCACGATCACACGAGTACCGCGCGCGGCCCCCGTGGGTTCTCCATTGCTGTGCAGATGAATCGCCACCTCAGCTCCGTGGTGGTTTGCGAGAAGCGGCCGACTGTTGATGTCTTCACGCTCCTCCCGATCCCAAAGCGTACTGCCTGCGTACGTGTTCCATATCTTTGTCTCGGCCGGATACTGCTCGGCAATCGCGTAGCGCGCAGCTATGGTCCACCACTCCTCACCACTCGGAGGATGAGTCGTTCCCGTGATCTGAACGCGCGGGCGGATGACAGGCATTTGGCTCCTTTGCTCGATCATCGCCTTCAGGTCCGCGGCGTACGACGGAGTCAAGAGCCCCTCCGAGACGCCATTCCATTCATCCCTTGAGGTCACCCACCGGTTGTCCTTGTAGCTGTAGAAATACCCATGCCCGGCTGCGACAAACGCCATCCCGGACCCAGGCGTTCCACGCGTCCGCCGCAGCGCTTCCCCCGCTTCCCGCGCCGCATCGTCCGCAGCCTTTATCTCAGGAAAGTAGTATTCGATCTCTTTCCCGTCATACAGAAAAACGACACGACTGAACGGAGCCGCCTGCTCGGCCCAATGCAGTAGTCCAAAACTGATCTCGCTTCGCTGATCCTCGAACGACGGCCCGTAATCGGCAGGAAGGAAGACCCGATCCAGCGCCACGGTCACTACACCGTTGGCGATATCTGCTGATACCTCAACCCGGCGACTGCGCGCCTGGCCATCCACAAGACGAACGCGCTCCAGAATGTCGCGCGCCTTCTGGGTCAAGAGGATGTCGAGCCCAGTGTCCTGCTCCACCGCACGAGGAGCGTCAACGGCCTGCGCGGGGCTGATCAACAGTCCGCCGCCCACAAGAGACAGCAGAACAGAAAGGGATCCAAGGCGAAGCTTCTGGTTCATTTTGGCTACTCCATGCAAGAGTGAATGCACCGCTCCAGCGGCGCAGCTCACTCTGTCCTTTCGAATTCAGGCATTCCGCAACCCAGCGCACACGGATGGAGAATTCAAATTTTCCTCACCTCCAACCGAAACAAACCAACCCAGCCCCGCCAACACCATTCGTGATCCACCTGGCCTATCCTTGCCAACCATGCCCTCCCCCCGCTTCCTCGACTCCCTGCAGTCCATTCCCGCCACGGACTGGGACGCCCTGCACGACGGCCAGAACCCGTTCGTCAGCCACGCCTTCCTCTCAGGCCTGGAACAGCACGGCTGCCTGCGCGAGGACTGGGGCTGGCAGCCCCGGCACTTCACGCTGTGGGAGGGCGAGCGCCTGATCGGCGCCATTCCGGGCTACCTGAAGACCAACTCCCACGGCGAATTCGTGTTCGACCATGCCTGGGCCAACGCCTATGCCCGCCATGGCCGCGACTACTACCCGAAGTGGCTGGGCGCGGTGCCGTACTCGCCGGTCACCGGGCCGCGCCTGCTGGCCCGTCACGATTCAGATCGCACCGCGTTGCTTTCGGTGTTGCGTGATGCACTGCCAGCACTGGAGGTGTCATCGGCCCATATCAATTTCCACACCGCAGCGGACGAGGCGCTGTTCGGCGATGACTGGCTGCTGCGCGAGGACGTGCAGTTCCAGTGGCAGAACCCGGGTGACTGGGCGACATTCGACCAGTTCCTCGGCGCGATGAACCACAAGCACCGCAAGAACATCCGCCAGGAACGGGCCAAGGTCACCCGCCAGGGCATCACGTTCCGCGTGGTGCATGGCGACGAGGCCAGCCGCGCCGACCTGCAGGCGATGTATCGCTTCTACCTGCAGACCTTCCTTGAGTACGGCAATGCCCCGGCGCTGACCGAGGCTTTCCTGCGCCATCTGGCCATTTCATTGGGACGTGGGCTGGTGCTGTTCCTGGCCGAGCAGGAAGGCCAGCCAATCGCCGGCGCACTTTGCCTGCGCGGTGGTGACACGCTGTACGGTCGCTACTGGGGTGGCGCCACATTGCCCGGCCTGCATTTCGAAGCCTGCTACTACCAGGGCATCGAATACTGCCTGCGCGAAGGGCTGAGCCGTTTCGAGCCGGGCGCACAGGGCGAGCACAAACTGGCGCGAGGCTTCCTGCCGACGCTGGTACGCAGCCGGCACTGGGTGGCCGACGCGGATTTCGCCGAGGCGCTGCAGGAGTGGTGCCGGCAGGAGCGGCGCGATGTGCGGCGGTACCGGCAGGAGCTGTTGGGGCACAGCCCATTTCGCGCGGACGGGTGACCAGCCAACCAGCGTTGGCATCTACCACGGCATTCGCGCGGGGCCGCGACGACTACAATGCCGGCATGACCCGCCAGCTGCCCTGGCGCCTGGCCGATGCGCCGGACGCTCCCTTCCCTCCTGCCGAGACCGCCCTGCGCCAGCCCGACGGCCTGCTCGCGGTGGGTGGTGACCTGCATCCAGCGCGTCTGCTCAACGCCTACGCAGGCGGCATCTTTCCGTGGTTCAGCGAGGGCGAGCCGATCCTGTGGTGGTCGCCTGATCCGCGCATGGTGTTCCGCACCGACGGCGTGCACCTGTCCAGCCGCTTCCGCCGCCAGCTGCGCAGCAGTACATGGGAGGTCAGCGCGGACACCGCCTTCAGCCAGGTGATGCGCGCCTGTGCGGCGGCACCTCGGCCCGGCCAGGACGACACCTGGATCAGCCCGGCCATGGTCGAGGCCTACAGCCAGTTGCACGACCTCGGCTTCGCCCATTCCTTCGAAGTCTGGGACCGTCAGTCGCTGGTCGGCGGCATCTACGGGGTGGCCATCGGGTCAATGTTCTTCGGCGAGAGCATGTTCAGTGGCGCCAGCGGTGGTTCCAAGATCGCGCTGGCGGCACTGGCGTCCACGCTTCACGGCTGGGGTTGGGAGCTGATCGACGCCCAGGTGGAAAATCCGCACCTGCTGCGGATGGGCGCCGAACACCTGCCGCGCGCGGAATTCCTGCAGCACGTGCGCCAGGCCGTGCGCCGTGACAGCCGTGAAGGCTCGTGGACACAGGCCGTCGGACGCTTGCCAGCCCAGCATTTGGCCGGCGGTTAACACAAACTTTGCAAGCTGGGCCGGTCACGCGTAAAATACCGCGCCTTAGGCCCAGCGTGGCCGTTTTCTGAACCGCACAGGACTACATGTCGAAAGACGATTCCATCGAGTTCGAGGGCACCGTCAGCGAGACGCTGCCGAACACCACTTTCCGCGTTCGTCTGGAAAATGGGCACGAAATCATCGCCCACATCTCCGGCCGCATGCGCAAGAACTACATCCGCATCCTCACCGGTGACCGGGTCAAGGTTGAAATGACCCCGTACGACCTGACCAAGGGTCGTATCACCTACCGCATGAAGTAAGCGGTCGGCGCGCTGCGCCATTTCGACAAGGCCAGCCCTGGTTGCTGGCCTTTTGTCATGCCTGCAATCCGGCCCTGCCGGAGGTCATCGTGACCGAACTCACCGTGACGTCGGTCAGCCCTGCTTGCGGCAGATTCGCATCTGCATCCGTGGCGGCATCGTGGGACCCGATCCAGTCCGGATCGCCATCCCCTGCCCCGCCATGAACATGCTCCCGCTGACCGCTCTGCTCGTCGCCCTTGCCGTGTCCGCCAGCGCAGCGCCCGTGCACGCCGCCGACACTCTTTCCACCTCCAGTGACTGCGTCCAGCTGGGCAGCGACCAGCAACTGGTGCGCGCCGGCGCCTCGCGCAACATCCTGCTGCGCAATGGCCAGGACCACTACGTCGTGCATTTCCAGGACGACTGCTCGGCGGCAGGCTACTCGCGGAAACTGAGCTTCGCTACGGACGGCCAGCAGGGTCTGCTGTGCGCTGCCGGCCGCAGCCAGCTGAACACCGATTCCAGCCGCTGCATCGTGTCGCAGATCGAACCAGTTGACGAGGCCACCTTCAAGAAGAAAGCCCGCCAGCGCAGCCGCTGACGTCGCGTACAACAAGGGCGGCCGAAGCCGCCCTTGTCATTTCAGGTCCGCCGAAACCGGCCGGGGGTCAGTTCATTCCACCGTGACCGGCAGCAGGCGCTCCGGTTCGGCCTGGGTTTCGACCACCAGCTCGTCGTCGCGCACATCGATGCTCACCTTGCCGCCGTTGACCAGCTTGCCGAACAGCAGCTCGTCGGCCAGCGGACGCTTGATCCTGTCCTGGATCACCCGGGCCATCGGACGCGCACCCATCAGCGGGTCGAAGCCGTGGTGGGCCAGCCAGTCGCGCGCGGTCGGCGTGGCCGACAGGCTGACGTGCTTGTCCTGCAGCAGCATCTCCAGCTCGATCAGGAACTTGTCGACTACGCGCAGGATGTGCTCGAAGCCCAGCGCCTGGAACTGCACCACCGCGTCGAGGCGGTTGCGGAATTCCGGGGTGAAGCTGCGGCGGATGGTCTCCATCGCGTCGGTGGCGTGGTCCTGCTTGGTGAAGCCGATCGAGCGCCGCGAGGCCTGCGCCGCACCTGCATTGGTGGTCATCACCAGCACCACGTTCTTGAAGTTGGCCTCACGACCGTTGGTATCAGTCAGCACGCCGCGATCCATCACCTGCAACAGGATGTTGAAGATGTCCGGGTGCGCCTTCTCGATTTCGTCCAGCAGCAGCACGCAGTGCGGCGTCTTGACGATCTTCTCGGTCAGCAGGCCGCCCTGATCGAAGCCGACGTAGCCTGGAGGGGCACCGATCAGGCGGCTGATCGAATGCGGCTCCATGTATTCGGACATGTCGAAGCGGACCAGCTCGATGCCCAGCTGCAGCGCCAGCTGCTTGGTCACCTCGGTCTTGCCGACACCGGTCGGGCCGGCGAACAGGAAGTTGCCGATCGGCTTTTCCGGATTGCCCAGGCCCGAACGTGCCAGCTTGATTGCCGAGGACAGCGTCTCGATGGCCGGGTCCTGGCCGAAGATCACCATCTTCAGGTTGCGCTCCAGGTGCTGCAGCACATCCTTGTCGGTGGCACTGACCTGCTTGGTCGGGATGCGCGCCATCTTGGCGACGATCGCCTCCACTTCCTCGACGTCGATCAGCTCCTTGCGCTGCCCTTCCGGCAGCAGGCGCTGGCGGGCACCGGCCTCGTCGATCACATCGATGGCCTTGTCCGGCAGCAGGCGGTCGCCGATGTGCTTCACCGACAGGTCAACCGCCGCCTGCAGCGCCTCGTCGGAGTAGGTCACGCCGTGGTGCAGCTCGTACTTGGACTTCAGGCCCTGCAGGATCTCGTAGGTCTCGCCAACGGTCGGCTCCACGATGTCGATCTTCTGGAAGCGGCGGGCCAGTGCCCGGTCCTTCTCGAAGATGCCGCGGTATTCCTGGAAAGTGGTCGAACCGATGCAGCGCAGCTCCCCGGAGGCCAGGGCCGGCTTGATCAGGTTGGACGCATCCATGGTGCCGCCCGACGCCGAGCCGGCGCCGATGATGGTGTGGATCTCGTCGATGAACAGCACTGCGTTGGGCACCTTCTTCAGCGCGGTCAACACACCCTTCAGGCGCTTCTCGAAGTCGCCACGGTACTTGGTGCCGGCCACCAGCGCGCCCAGGTCGAGCGAATAGATCACCGCGTCGGCAAGCACGTCGGGCACCGAGCCCTCGACGATGCGGCGGGCCAGGCCCTCGGCGATGGCGGTCTTGCCCACGCCGGCCTCGCCCACGTACAGCGGATTGTTCTTGCGGCGACGGCACAGGACCTGGATGGTGCGCTCGATCTCGTCACCACGACCGACCAGGGGATCGATGCGGCCGGACCGGGCCTGTTCGTTGAGGTTGCTGGCGAACTCGGTCAGGGCATCACCCTTCGGCTCACCCTCCCCGCCTTCCATGCGGCCCTCGCCGTCGGAGGAGGAGGACGGCTGCTCGCCTTCCTCGCCCAGCTTGGCGATGCCGTGGGACAGGTAATTGACCACATCCAGCCGGGTCACATCCTGCTGGTTGAGGTAGTAGACGGCGTGGGAGTCCTTCTCGCCGAAGATGGCGACCAGCACGTTGGCGCCGGTGACCTCCTTCTTGCCCGAGGACTGCACGTGGTACACGGCCCGCTGCAGCACGCGCTGGAAGCCCAGGGTCGGCTGGGTATCGCGACCGTCATCTTCGGCCAGGCGCGACACGGAGGCCTCGATGGCCTGCTCCAGCTCCTGGCGCAGGCGTTCGGCGTCGGCACCACAGGCTTTCAGGACGGCCTGGGCGGACGGATTGTCGAGCAGTGCCAACAGCAGGTGTTCGACCGTCATGAACTCATGCCGGGCCTCACGGGCGCGCTTGTAGCACTGGCCGATGGTGTGTTCGAGGTCTTTGCTGAACATGGATTACTCCGGCGGCAGATGGGAACAATATGCGGCCTGACTACGCGATTTCCATCACCCTAGCGGATTGCTGCGTTCAGATGGCGTTAGCACTGCAGAACGCTTGATCTTCGTTCACTCCAGAAGACCTCAACCGGCATGAGCGAACCCTACCTGAGCCGCTGGCGATTGCGGCGTGATGGCCCGGCCATCGAAACGGCCCATGCCCGGCTCTGGCCGGTGCTGACCGCTGCCGGCACGCCGGCGATGCTGAAGATCAGCAGCGAAACCGAGGAGCAGAACAGCCACCGCCTTCTGCGCTGGTGGGACGGCGACGGCGCTGCCCGCCTGCTGGCCCACGCCGGGCCGGCGATCCTGATCGAACGTGCCGGCGGCGACTCGCTGAGGCAACGCTCGATCGAGGGCGACGATGAGGCCTGCACCACGATCCTGTGCCAGGTCCTGCAACGGCTGCACCGGCCACGGAGCGCGCCGCCAGCGGAACTGGTCTGCCTGCGTAAATGGTTCGCCGATCTGCTGCAGCCAAGGGCTGCGCTGCCGCCACTGCTGGAACAGTGCAGATCACTGGCGGAGGGGTTGCTGCAGGAAGAGCGCGAGGTCCGGCCCCTGCATGGCGACCTGCACCACGACAACGTGCTCGATTTCGGCGCGCGCGGCTGGCTGGCGATCGACCCGAAGCGGTTGCTGGGCGACCGTGCGTTCGACTACACGACGATGTTCAGCAATCCGGATCTCTGTGGCCCGGGCATCCTTGTGGCCACGCGGCCGGAGCGGTTTGCTGCCCGGCTGGAACAGGTCAGCGCACTGGCCGGCCTGGAACGCACGCGCCTGCTGCGCTGGATCGCGGCCAGCATGGCGCTGTCGGCAGTGTGGTTCAGGGATGACGGCGACCCGGCCGACGTGGACGAGGCGGTGGCGCGGATGGCGCTGGAGGCGCTGGCGGAGAGCTGAGACCCGCGCTTGGCAGGTGCCTACCTTGCTGGGGGCGCTCCATCCACGATCGATACAGGCCTCTGCTTTGGTAGGTGCCCACCTTGGTGGGCACACTGGGTCCGGGATCGATGTGCCCGGACGCGAATCGGCAGCCGGTCAGGCCTTTTCCATCGTGCACAGCAGCGGATGCTGGTTCATCCGCGAGTACTCGTTGACCTGGGCAACCTTGGTCTCGGCTACTTCGCGGGTGAAGACACCGCAGACGCCGCGACCGCGGGTATGAACGTGCAGCATCACCTGGGTGGCCTTGTCCAGGTCCATGCTGAAGAACTGCTGCAGCACATCCACCACGAAATCCATCGGGGTGTAGTCGTCGTTGAGCAGCATCACCTGGTAGAACGGCGGCGGCGCCACTTCCGGGCGCGCGGGCTCTACGGCAACGCCGTGCTCGTGCTGGGAATCGGGGGAGGACTCATGGGGCATCCATCCATTATAGGGGCTCGGGCAGGCCTGCGTCGGCCCGCCGCAGATTGGACGGCACGCACGCCCACCGTCACAATTGCACCCTCTCCCAACACTGTTTCACAGGATCTTCATGAAAAGGACCCTTCTTCCCGCCCTGCTGATCGCGCTGGCCGCTGCCGGCTCTGCCACTGCCGCAACCAGCGCCGACAAGTCCGTGGCCCGCCATCTGGACAAGCTGGGCTATACCTACGAAGTCGACGAGGATGGCGACTACCGCATGGTGTTCGACGTCGAGGGTGACCGCACCCAGATGGTCTACGTGCGCTCGGCGGTGGAGGATTTCGGCAGCCACAACATCCGTGAGATCTGGTCGCCGGCCTACAACGCCAAGACCAAGCAGTTCCCGGTGGCCGTGGCCAACCGCCTGCTGGAGGATTCGCAGGACGCCAAGATGGGGGGCTGGGTAAAGCAGGACACCACCGCCATGTTCGTGGTCAAGATCGACGCCGATGCCACCCCGGACCAGCTCAGCGACGCCATCGATGCGGCCATCCGCACCGCCGACGCGATGGAGCTGGAGCTGACCAAGAAGGACGAGTTCTGAGTTGAACGCCACGCCGGACCCGCGCTGGGCACCGCACGCCACCGTCGCCACGGTAGTGGTTGACGGCGGCCGCGTGCTGCTGGTCGAAGAGACCATTGAAGGCCGCCAGGTGCTGAACCAGCCGGCCGGCCACCTCGAGCCAGGCGAAAGCCTGGCCGAGGCAGCCCTGCGCGAGACCCGGGAGGAAACCGGCTGGACCGTGCAGCTGACCCATTTCATCGGCTGCTACCAGTGGACTGCCGGCGACGGCACCGCCTTCCTGCGCTTCTGCTACGCAGCACACCCGGTCTCGCACGACCCGGCCCAACCGCTGGACACCGGTATCGACCACGCGCTGTGGCTGACCCCGGCCGAGCTGCAGGCCGCCGGCGAGCGCCAGCGCAGCCCGCTGGTCTGGCAGGTGGTGGCGGATTACCTGGGTGGCCAGCGCCATCCGCTTTCGCTGGTCCGGGAGGTCGCATGAGCACGCCGCGCGTGATGGTGGGCGTCTCGGGGGGTGTCGACTCTTCGGTCGCCGCCTGGCGCCTGGTCCAGCAGGGCGAGGCCGTGGCCGGCCTGTTCATGCAGAACTGGGCCGACGACGGCAGCGGTGACTGCCGTGCCGAGGATGACCGCCGCGATGCGGTCGCCGTATGCGGCCTGCTCGGTATCCCGTTCCACTTCCGGGACTTTTCCAGCGAGTACTGGCAGGGCGTGTTCGAGCACTTCCTGGCCGAATACGCCGCCGGCCGCACGCCGAACCCGGACGTGCTGTGCAACCGCGAGGTGAAGTTCAAGCATTTCCTGGATGCCGCCCGCGAGCTGGGCGCCGAGCGCATCGCCACCGGCCACTACGCGCGGGTGACCCAGCGCGGCCACCAGTGGCTGCTGCTGCGCGGTGCCGACCGCTCCAAGGACCAGAGCTACTTCCTGCACCAGCTGGGCCAGGAGCAGCTGGCGGCCACCCTGTTCCCGATCGGCGACCTGGAGAAGACCGACCTGCGACGGATTGCGCGCGACGTCGGCCTGCCGACCCACGCCAAGAAGGATTCCACCGGCATCTGCTTCATCGGCGAGCGGGATTTCCGCGAATTCCTCGGCCGCTACCTGCCGGCCAGGCCCGGCCAGATCCTTGACCCGGCCGACGGCAGCGTGATCGCCGAACATCCGGGCGTGTTCTATTTCACCCTGGGCCAGCGCGAGGGCCTGAACATCGGCGGCGTACGCGGCCGCCCGGCCGCACCGTGGTACGTGGTCGGCAAGGATGTGGCCAGCAACGTGCTGTACGTCGACCAGGACCGCGACAGCCCATGGATGCTGTCCGAGCGCCTGCGATCGGAGCCGGCGCATTGGATCTCGGGCTCGCCACCCGCGCGACGCTTCGAATGCACCGCCCAGACCCGCTACCGCCAGCCCGATGAGCCGTGTACGGTCGACGTGCTGGACGATGGCAGCGTGCTGGTCACTTTCGCGCGCCCGCAGCGTGCCGTTACCCCCGGTCAATCGCTGGTGCTGTATGACGGTGATGTGTGCCTGGGTGGCGCGGTGATCGCCGCCACCGATGCGCCGCTGGAACAGCGCCTGCGCACCACCCCCTCCCCTTTTGAGGTAATCGCTGCATGAGTTTCACTGTCGACGACCGCGTCCTGGCCCTGGCCGGCATTGCCCAGGCCCTGCAGCAGGTACGCCGCATCGCCGATACCGGCCATTCCGACGCCGCCGCCGTGCGCACCGCCGTGGACAGCGTGTTCCGTGTCGATGCGTCCTCGCCGCAGGCGGTGTTCGGTGACCGCCATGCACTGAAGGCCGGGCTGCGCCTGCTGCACAACTACTTCCGCAACCAGGGCCAGGATCCGATCCTGCCGAAACTGGCGCTGTCGGTGCTGCAGCTGGAGCGCCGCTTCGTTCAGGATGGCGCCACCGTGAACAAGGTTGCTTCGGGCATCGAGCGTGCCCAGCGCCAGGCCACCGAACTGGGCGACAGCGGCCACCCGGATGTGCTGGCCAGCCTGGGAAGCCTGTACGCGGACACCATCAGCCACCTCAAGCCGCGGGTGATGGTGCAGGGCAACCCGCACTACCTGGGCCAGGCCGGCGTGGTGGCCGAGATCCGTGCCCTGCTGTTGGCCGCGGTGCGCTCGGCAGTGCTGTGGCGCCAGCTGGGCGGCAGCTACTGGGACTTCCTGTTCGGCCGCAAGGCGATGATCGAGGCCGTGGACCGGCAGCTGGCGTAAGGGTGTGGGGTCAGAGCCCTTTTCCATGAGAAGGGATCCGACCCCGCCGCTGCCTACCCAGGGGTCGGATCCCTTTCCGGCACGGAAAGGGCTCAGACCCCGAAGCCGCCAAGCGCCGGAAAACCGGCGCATTCAGAATGCACTTCCAGGCACATCGACGTTAAAGAGAAAGGGGGTACGGCCGATACATCCTCCGTGCACCTCCCGAGAACGTCCATGTACTCACGCATTTTCATCCGTCTGGCCGCCCCGCTGGCTCTGACCCTGCTGCTCCCCTTCGCCATCGGATTCGAATGGCCGGCCGCCCTGCGCTGGGCGATCCTGACCACGATGACGCTGAGTTGGCTCGGCTTCGCGTGGTGGACCACCCGCGCCCAGGCGCATCGTTCCCCGGAACATGCCCGTGTCCTGCGTGAGCAGGACCAGCTGCTGACCGAACTGCGCAACTTCGTCGGCAACGAAATCGACGGTTCGCGTGGTGAAGTGGAACGCGCCCGCGACCTGATCCGCCAGGCGGTCTCCAGCCTGGGCGGCAGCTTCGATGCGATGAACCGCAAGTCGCGCCAGCAGAGCCAGGCGCTGTCGCGCATCGTCGACCGCGCCGGCGATGAAGGCAATGCCGGCCTCGACGTTGCCCGTTTCGCCCAGCACGCCAGCCACCGCATGGAACAGCTGGTGGAAGCGCTGGAACAGGTGAGCGGCCAGAGCAGCACCACCGTGCAGCACATCGACCAGATGGCACAGCACCTGGATGGCATCTTCGCGCTGCTGGAAGACGTCAAGTCGATCGCCGACCAGACCAACCTGCTGGCGCTGAACGCCGCCATCGAAGCCGCGCGTGCCGGTGAAGCCGGCCGAGGCTTCGCGGTGGTCGCCGACGAAGTGCGCAACCTGTCCGAGCGCTCGACCACCTTCAACGAGCAGATCCGCAAGCTGGCGCACAGCTCCAAGGACGCCATCGCCAAGGTGCGCGAGACGGTCTCGCACATGGCCTCGCGTGACATGGACCGCTCCCGCGAAGCACGCCAGGAAGCGGCGGCAATGCTCGACAATGTCGCGCAGATCAATGCCTCGCTCGGCGACGGCATGCGCGAAGTCTCCGAGTGCGCACGTGCGATCGATGGCAGCGTGGCCGAAGCCGTGCGCGCCCTGCAGTTCGAAGACATCGCCACCCAGGCGCTGGGCGGCGTGCACACCCACCTGGACCGCCTGACCGCGATCAACCGTGAAGCGGTGGCCCTGCAGGAACTGCTGCACCGCAATGGCGGCGTGTTCGACGAAGAGATCGCCACGGCCCTGCAGCGCACCGGCAACCGCCTGCGCGAACTGCGCAGCGAATGGGAACGCCCGCCGCACAAGCCGGTTGCCCAGCAGAGCATGGGTGCCGGCACGGTAGAGCTGTTCTGATCCTGATGTCCGCTGCCCTCGCCGGCAGCCCGCAAGGCCCCGGTTCGTCCGGGGCCTTTGCCTGTAACCCGCCGCTGGATGCATCCTGTACGCGCACCATGACCCTGATCCGCGCCCTGCCCGCCCTCACCGACACCGAGCGCCCGCGCAACGCGAGCGTGCGTGAGCAGCTGCAAAAGCTGGAAGAGGTCGCCCGCGAGGAAATCTGCGAGCTGCAGCAGCTGGCGGACGCGCGCCCGGCGCCATCGCCGGCGGACGACGAGCTGTTGGGGCTGGCGTGGGACCTGGGGTTGGATGGCGAAGCCCTGAAGTAGATCCACGCCCTGCGTGGGTGGGGCATCCCGCATGGCATGATTGCCCGGTCCCGTCCATGGAAGACCTATGGCCATCACCCTGATCGCACTCGTGCTGTTGGAGACCGTCCTCCTGATGGCCTGGGTGGCCGGCTATTTCAGCTGGGGCATCACCCTGTTCAACGAACGCATCGCTGCGCCGCCGGCCATGCAGGCCCGGCTCTCGCTGGGCAGCCTGGAGCGTGACCTGCCGCAGGACAAGTGGCTGCGGCTGGCCTTCCATGCGCTGCCCGATGGCAGCATGGCGTTCCGCGAGAGCTTCGCGCCGAGCTTCGGCCTGCGCTACTTCCCGGTGATGCGTGGACGCATCGTGCTCAACGCACGGCGGCACGAGGTGCGGGTGATCGGCCTGTGCAGCTGGTTCGTGGCGATGCTGTCGCTGCTGCTGTTGCCACTGGTGGCGATGCGCCCGATGGTGGCGCCGATGCTGCTGGTACTGCCACTGTTCCTGGCCAGCTATCTGGTGCAGAAGCGGCGCTATGCGGCCATTGTCGAGGCGCTGCGCATGCAGTTGAAGGCGGAGTTTCCAAGGTAGATCCACGCCGTGCGTGGATGATGCCCCGCGATGCCAGCATTTCCGACTGTTTGCATGGACCGTGAACCATGCGCCCTTCATCGTGAAGGGGCCGATTGCGGTTCAGATCAAGCCAGCCCGATGACCAGCGCCCTTCTCTGCCTCTCAGTTGCTTTGCAGCTTCCGGCACCCCCTTGTCCCATTGACCGTGGATCCCGATTCCCTTGGGGCGCTTCAGCAGGCGCTGAAGACGTTTGGAGCGTTCCAGCAGCCCTACTCCGCTCCGATCAATGCGTACGATCCTGAAGCGGGTGTGATCGATGCAGCAGTTGAAGTGTCCGCGGGGTGCGTGCAAGACGGCCCGCCAGTCATCATCCTTGACGATGATGCCGAACAGGCGCCGCGACGTTATCTGATCCTTGAAGCCCCGTGGCATGAGCTTCCAACGGGCGCCTTGTTGCTTGTCTCCGGAAGCAAGGCAAGCGCCATTCCGGGCGAGGAATCGAACCTGGAGCTTGCACGGGCCGAGAGCATGCTGACATTTCTCAACCTGCTGCCGGAAGGTCCGGAGGACCGGGACCACCCGGAGAACGTCTCGGCAGTCGTGGATACCGATACTTCCGCCCTCTTCACGACGAGCCTTCTGGATCAACTGCAAACCAGTACTCCAGGCTCGCCTGTTGCTGACACCATGCTGACGCTCTGGAAAGGCAGGTTCACGGACGCATTGCTGGCACTGTGGCAGCGCGACGGTCTTGCGCGCTATCACGATGATCGACTGGCTTTGGTGAACCCTGCGGGGTACGAATCGGTGCTCGCCGCCCTTCTGGCGGGCAGTCCTCTATGGGGCAAAGATGATTTCCATGTCTATGCGATCTCGCCATTCGGCCAGATGCTGATCTGTGGCGAGCGAACCGGAGTCGAACTCACGCTTGAACCCCACGAAGGTTACCTATGCGCGCCAGCAACACTGACTCTTCCAGCAAGCAACATCGACCGCGACAGACGCCTGCACGACTTCCTGCTTGCATTGGATGCTGCCGAACTGGATGTTCTGGCCGAGGACGGGGAGCCAATGTTCTGGCGAGCCCGTGAGATGTTGGGGCCGCTGGGCGACGGAGAGATTTACAGCTCGAAGGAGCCGGTGTCAGAGCACGGCTGGCGGCTAGGCAGCCTGGTAAAACGCAAGGCGCTGGATGTGCTCGCAGAGCTTGCGCAGCGTCGCTGACGGCGGACACATCAACGGGCGAACCAGCGTGCACGCCGACCAAGGTCGGCAACTACCAGATGCTGGCTCTTTGAGTAGATCCACGCCATGCGGCAACCGTGCCGACCAACGGTCGGCACCTACCAGCGGCGGGTGGTCAGCGCACCAGCACTGCTTCGCTGCTGGCGTCGGTGCGCATCGGTAACGGACGCTGCTGACGCAGCCACTGCGCCAGGTCACGCGGGCTGAGCGGGCGCGAGTACAGGTAACCCTGGATTTCGTCGCAGCCCTGGCGGCGCAGCATGTCTTCTTCCTGGTGCGTCTCCACGCCCTCGGCCACCACCTTCATGCCCAGCGCGTGGCCCAGGTGCACGATGGCCTGGGTCACTTCGGCCGTGCCCGAATCGTGCAGCATGCCCTGCACGAAACTACGGTCGATCTTCAGGCGACCCACCGGGAAGCGGTTGAGGTAGTTGAGGTTGGAGAAGCCAGTACCGAAGTCGTCCACCGCCAGCGGCACGCCGTGCCGTTCGAGCACGTCGAAGCAGTGGCGCAGGATGTCGGTGTCACGGATCAGCGCCGATTCGGTCAGCTCCAGCTCCAGCCGCTGCGGCGGCCAGCCGTGGGCATGGCAGATCTCGATCACACGTTCGGCGAAGCCACGGTCGCGCAGCTGCACCGCCGATACGTTGACCGCGATGCGGTCGAAGTGCAGTCCAGCCCGGTCCCAGGCGGTTGCCTGACGGCAGGCTTCGTTCAGTACCCAGTCGCCGATGCGTACGATCTCGCCGCATTTCTCGGCGATGGGAATGAACTCGGCCGGGCTGCAATAGCCGATGCCGGGGCGATGCCAGCGCAGCAGTGCTTCAATTGCCGGCGGCTCGCCCTGGTGGGCATGCAGCAGCGGCTGATAGGCCAGGCTGAACTCCTCGCGCTCGATCGCACCGTGCAGCGCGTGCTCAAGCTCCAGCCTGCGCTGGATGCGGGCCAGTGCGTCCTGGCTGTAATACTGGTAGGTGTTGCGTCCGGCTTCCTTGGCCGCGTACATCGCGGCGTCGGCAGCGCGCAGCAGTGAATCGAAATCGGTCTGCGCATCACCCAGCATCGCGATGCCGACACTGGCACCGACCTTCAGCGTGGTCTCACCACGGCGCAGCGGCTCGGCCAGCGAGGCGATCAGCTTGCGGGCGACATGTCCCGCATCCTCGGGCTCAGCCAGGTCGCGCAGTACGACGATGAACTCGTCGCCGCTGAAACGGCCAAACAGATCATTGTTGCGCAGGTTCTGGTGCAGGCGGGTCGCGGCAGCCTTCAGCAGCGCATCACCCGTGGCGTGGCCGAAGCTGTCGTTGATGGTCTTGAAGCCGTCCAGGTCGATGAACAGCATCGCCAACGAGGTGCCGCGATCACGCGCCTCCTCGATGGCCTCGGCGGTCTGTTCGCCGAGCAGCACGCGATTGGGCAGGCCGGTCAGCAGGTCGTAGTGGGCCAGCAGTTCAATGCGCTCGTTGGCCTCGCGCTCGCGGGTGATATCACGGAAAAGCACCACGAAGCGCGGCGGCAGTCCGTCACGACGATCCAGCTCGATCAGCACCTGCACCCAGACACGCAGGCCGGACTGGCGGTAGAAGCACAGGTCCAGCTGCTCGGGCAGGCCGCCGTTGGCGATGCGGGCCAGCGCCGCCTCGAACGCATCGCGCGAGTCTTCGGTATACAGCGCCATCGCCTGATCGAGGGTGATCGGCTCCTTGCGCAGGCCGTGGATGCGATAGCATTCCTCGGTCCATTGCATGCTCCGGGTCTGCACCTCGATCTCGCAGCCGCCGATGCGGCCCAGCGCGGAAACCCGGTTCAGCAGTTCGGTGCGCCAGCGAATCAACGCGTCGGTCTGGTGCTGTTCGGTGATGTTCTGCACCTGGCCGAGCAGGCGCTTGGGCTGCCCGTCCATGTCCAGCAGCGGCTGCATCCACAGCCGCAGGTGCTGTGATGGCTCATGGCCACGGGTCAGCTCCAGCTCGAGATTGGCGGCACGACCATCGCGCCACAGCCGCCGCCATGCCGCACGCAACGCGCCACGCGAGCGCGGATGCAGCTGCTTCAGCCAGCGCCGCTGGCCGGGCACGGCGCCGTGCTCCAGCGCCAGCAGCGAGCGCAGTTCCGGCGACCACCAGAAGTGCCCGCTGTTGGGGTCGAACGACCAGCTGCCCATGCTGGCGATGCGCTGGGCCTCGCTCAGGTGCAGCTGCTGTTCCTGCAGCAGCGATTCGAGCTGCTTCTGCTGCTCGATATCGGTATGCGTGCCGACCATGCGCAGCGGCTGGCCATCAGCGGTGCGCGCGACCACGCGGCCGCGATCCAGCACCCAACGCCACTGGCCATCGGCCTGGCGGAAGCGGAACTGTGCACTGTACTGCTCGCTGCGCCCGCGCAGGTGCTCGTCGAGCGCGGCACGCACCTGGTCGATGTCCTCGCTGTGCACGCGCGACAGCAGTTCGGTGGCCGTCTCGTCGCCCAGCGCCGGCGTGCGCGCCACCCGGTCACTGGGGATGT
Source organism: Stenotrophomonas sp. GD03777 (assembly GCF_029842485.1). NCBI lineage: Bacteria > Pseudomonadati > Pseudomonadota > Gammaproteobacteria > Lysobacterales > Lysobacteraceae > Stenotrophomonas > Stenotrophomonas sp. GD03777. The sequence continues at coordinate 8,325 of NZ_JAOCGL010000001.1, read as the reverse complement.
CCCAGTCCCACAGGCTATGACCGGCGCTGTCCAGTGCCAGTTCCCAGCGCCCACCCCCATCGACCGGCACCGGCTCGGGAATGCTCAGGGTGAACGCCAGCAGGTTGCCGGCACCGTCATGCACGGCGCGCAGGTGGCCGTCGTAGTGGCCGCGCGGGCCGCCTGGCAGCGTGCAGGGCACGATGCCGCCATCGGCGGCCATCAGGCGTAGATCTTCCAGCATTGGCGCATAGGCAGCCACGGTGGCCGGCAGGCCATGCTCGCGCGCGGCCGGATTGGCCGCCAGCGGGCGCCCGGTACGGTCGACGATGACCAGCGCCGACGCAAGCGGGTGCTGCAGCAGGCTGGCGATGATCCCTTGGTCCACGCGATCTTGCTCCGGATGACTCGCCCGTCAGCGGGGCACGCAGTGGTTAACGGCGCCTGCGGCGGATAATTGAGTGGTGACGGCACGCTGCGGGGTAAGATGACCGGCGCCCCTTTCACCCTCCCCGTCCATGCCCGCAGAACCGACCGGCAACGCCCCAGTTCCCGACCCGCGGATGGCGCAGGCGCTGAGCCGTGACCGGCGACGGGTGGTGTTGAGCTACCTGGTGATGGCGCTGGCCTGGATGATCTCCACCGACAGCGTGGTGCAGGCGCTGGTGCCCGATCCGCAGCAGGCGGCCCTGTGGCAGGGCCTGAAGGGCTCGTTCTTCGCCCTGGCCAGCGCGGGCCTGCTGTACCTGCTTCTGCGCCCGCTGGCCGAGCACGTGCTGCATACCCACGCCCGCCAGCAGGCCTCGGAGCTGCGCCTGCGGCAGATGTTCGAGGGCAACCCCGGCCCGATCCTCGTCTATGACCTGGACACATTGGCGATCCTCGACGCCAACCCAGCCGCCTGCACCGCTTTCGGCTGGGAGCGCGATGAGCTGCTGGAACAGACCATCGACGCCTTGTGGCCACCCGGACAGGGCCAGGCGCTGCAGGCCAAGCTGGAGGCGATCCGCGAGGCGCCCGACGAGCTGTGCATCCTGCGCGCGCAGCTGCAGCTGCGCGATGGCGCGCTGCGGCAGATGGAACTGCGCTCCAACGCGATCAGTTACGACGGTCACAATGCGCGCCTGCTGATCGCCATCGATCGCACTGCCGAGGACCTGGCCCAGCTGCGTCGCGACCAGGCGCTGGCACGGGTGGAAGAAGCCCACGAACTGGCCCGCATCGGCGCCTGGGAGCTGGACCCGTCCACCGGGCTGGGCCGCTATTCCAACCAGGTCTATCGCCTGCTCGGCCGCCGCCCGCCCGAAGCCCGCCGCTGGCACCGCTTCGACGAACTGCTGGTGCCGGCCGACCCGGCCACCGCCACCCAGACCGAGCAGCTGCTGGCCGAGCTGTGCTCCGGCGAGCCGGTACAGGTGGACGTGCTGCTGCCGCTGCTGTCGATGGACGGGCGCGCGCTGATGGTGCACCTGCGCGCCGCCAGTGGTCTCGATGAGGCTGGCCGCAACCGCGTGCTGGGCACGCTGCAGGACGTGACCGAACGCGAGCAGTCGCGGCGACTGCTGCGCGAGCGCGAGGAGCAGTTCCGCGAGCTGGTGCGGGTACTGCCCGACGGCGTGGTGATCCTCTCCGACGAACATGTGTTGTACGCCAACGCCTGGGCCGCCGGCCTGTTCGGCTACGGCAGCCATACCCTGCTGGGCGAGCCCTTGTCGGCGCTGGTCGCTGCCGCAGACCTGCCGCGGGTGCGCAGCCAGCTGCGTGCCGGCCAGCCGCACCTGGGACCGGGCCACAGCAGCGTGGTGGCCATGCAGCGCGGCGACGGCCGCAGCTTCCATGCCGGCCTGGCGGTGGGCGACGTGCGCTACGGTGGCCGCGACTGCAAGCTGCTGATCGTGCGCGACCTCAGTGATTCCGAGCGCATCCGCAGCGCGCTGGAAACCAGCAACCGCGAACTGCAGGCGATGGCCGGGCGGCTGTTCTCGCTGCAGGAGGACGAACGTCGTGCGATTTCGCGCGACCTGCACGATGACATCGGCCAGGCCATCACCGCGATCAAGCTGTCGGCGCACGCGGCGCTGGAAGAGGACGATCCGCAGCGGCGTGGGCAGGATCTGGCGCAGATCGTCAGCCTGGCCGACACCACCGTGGCCAAACTGCGCGACATCTCCACCCTGCTGCGCCCCCCGCAGCTGGATGCACTGGGCCTGGAGGCAGCACTCAGCTGGCAGGCGCGGGTTCTGTTCCGCTCCTCGCCGGTGGAGCTGCTGGCCGAGATCGAGCCGTTGCCGCATCGCCCCGACAACAGCATCGAACAGGCCTGCTTCCGCATCGCACAGGAAAGCCTGACCAATGCGCTGCGCCATGCGCGCGCCAGCCAGGTCCTGCTGCAGCTGCGCGATGTCGGCCAGCGCGGCCTGCACCTGCAGATCCGCGATGACGGCGAAGGCTTCGATCCGGACGGCCCGCGCGGCCTGGGCCTGATCGTGATGCGCGAGCGCGCACAGAGCGTCGGTGGCCACGTGCGGATTGAATCCGCGCATGGCGAAGGCACCCTGGTCGATGTCCACCTCCCCTACCAGGCGGCCAGCAGGGCTGCCGTCGATTCACCGGAATACTGAACCATGTGGAATCCCAACCTGCCCCCGGTCAGCATCGATGACGCTCCCGACCGCCTTGGCGCCGGCAACCCCGAGCTGCAGGCAATGGTTGCCGAGGCAGCCTCAGGCGGCATCGCACTGATGCTGATGCACGTGGACATCGACCATTTCGCATCGGTCAATGAAAACATGAGTGCCGAAGTGGGCGACCAGGCGCTGGTGCTGGTGGCACAGCGCCTGCAGTCCTACCTGCGCGGGCGCGGCAAGTTGTGGCGACATGGCAGCGACGAGTTCCTGATCGCGGTGCCGCGCACCGCCGATCTGCCGTTGCCGGAGGATTTCGCCGAGGAGATCCGCCAACAGATGGAGCTGCCGCTGTCGGTGCTGCCGTACACGTTGTTCATGACCGGCAAGCTGGGCGTGAGCCTGTGCCCGGAACATGCCAGCAGCACCTCGCGCCTGCTCGACCATGCCGAGGATGCGCTGTACCAGGCCGCCCGCGAAGGCGGCAATGCCGTGCGCATCCATGCGGTGGACACCCCGCCAAGCGCGCACAGCGAGAGCATCATCGCGCGCCAGATCGTCGATGCCATTCCCAATGGCGAGCTGAAGCTGCGCTACCAGCCACTGGTAAGCGCGCGCGACGGCCACGTGGTGGGCATGGAAGCGCTGCTGCGTTGGCAGTCGCCGACCCTGGGCATGCTGGTGCCGGAGCGCTTCATGCGCACCGCCGAACGCCTGGGGATCATCGTGCAGATCGGCACCTGGGTGCTGGAAGGCGCCTTGAAGCAGGCGCGGCTGTGGCGCGACCAGGGCTTCGATGACTTCACCATCGCAGTGAACGTGTCCACCCTGCAGCTGCTGCGGCCGAACTTCTTCGCCGAAGTGATGTCACTGCTGCAGGCGGCGGGCGTACCGGCGCACATGCTGACGCTGGAGATCAACGAGAGTGCGCTGACCAACAACGTCAATTTCGTCCACGAAACGCTGGCCAACCTGCGCAATGAAGGCATCAGCCTGAGCCTGGACAACTTCGGTACCGGCGACTCCAGCCTCAGCGCGCTGGTGCGCTACCCGGTGGACAAGCTGAAGATCGACCGCAGTTTCATCAAGAGCGCGCCGGCCGGCAATCGTGAAGCGGCCATCGCCCGCGCGATCATCGCCATGGGCCACCAGCTGGGCATGACCGTGATTGCCAACGGCGTGGAATCGCAGGCGCAGCTGGGCTTCCTGCGCCGCAACGACTGCGATGTGTTCCAGGGCTACCTGTTCGGCGAACCGATGTCGGCCGATGCCGCCGGCATGACCCTGCGCCGCCGCTACCTGCGCCCGGAAGCCTTCGCTGAGACACGTCCGGACCGGACGCTGCTGCTGCTGGATGATGAGGAAAACGTGCTGCGCTCACTGGTGCGCCTGTTCCGCCGCGACGGCTACCGCATCCTGGCCGCCGGCAACGTGCGCGATGCGTTCGACCTGCTGGCGATCAACGACGTGCAGGTGATCCTGTCCGACCAGCGAATGAGCGACATGAGCGGCACCGAGTTCCTGGGCCGGGTGAAGATGCTGTACCCGGATACGATCCGCCTGGTGCTGTCGGGCTACACCGATCTGAACACGGTGACCGATGCGATCAACCGCGGCGCGATCTATCGCTTCCTGACCAAGCCGTGGAACGACGACGAGCTGCGCAAGCACATCCACCAGGCGTTCCGCACGTACGAGGAACAGCGCCGCAGCAATGCCGGCCCGGCGCCGGTGGAGAGCGGAGATGGCGGCGAGGATCGCCCATTGCGGTAACCATCCCCTCTGGTAGAGCCGGCCGCTGGCCGGCTGCTCTGGATATCGGGTTCAATGAGGTTGCCGGCCAGCGGCCGGCACTGCCAGAAGCGGTCAGCGCGGCTGCTTGACCGGCAGCACCACGCGGAAGCGCGAGCCCACGCCGGGCGTGCTGTCCAGGTCGATGCGGCCGTGGTGCTTGTTGATGATGCTGTAGGAGATCGACAGGCCCAGGCCGGTGCCACTGCCCACCGGCTTGGTGGTGAAGAACGGATCGAAGATGCGCTGGCGCAGTTCCGGCGAGATGCCACCGCCGGTATCTTCGAACTCGACCCAAACGTGATCGCCATCAACGCCGGTACGCACCGTGATCGTGCCTCGCTCGGCGATGGCATGGCCGGCGTTGAGCAGCAGGTTCATGTAGACCTGGTTCAACTCCGATGGCAGGCACTCCACCAGGGGCAACTGGCCGAACTCGCGCACCAGGGTGACCTTGTACTTGAGTTCGTTCCAGATGATGTTGATGGTCGATTCCAGGCCCGCGTGCAGGTCGACCAGCTTCCACGACTCGTCGCGGCCGGAATACGAGAAATCCTTCAGGTCGCGCACGATGCGGGTGACCCGCTCGATGCCTTCGCGCGATTCCGCCATCAGCTGCGGCAGGTCGCGGCTGATGAAATCGATATCCAGACGGTCACGGATATCATCGATTTCCGGAATCAGCGCTTTCGGGTCCGGCGCGCGCAGGGCGCGCTCGTAGGCTTCGATCACGGTGAACAGGCTGCGCAGGTATTCCTGCAGGCTGCCCAGGTTGGAGTGCACGTAACCGATCGGGTTGTTGATCTCGTGCGCGACGCCGGCGGCCAGCTGGCCGATCGACGCCATCTTCTCCGACTGCAGCAGCTTTTCCTGGGTGCCATTGAGGCGCAGGTAGGCCTGGCGCAGTTCGGCATGGCGCTGCTGCAGCTCGCGTTCGTAGTCTTCCTGCCCTTCGATGTGGCGGAACAGGGCGAGGAAATGCCCCTGGCCGACCGGACCATGGTGGTACAGATGGGCGATGACCACGCCCTCGCCCAGCGGCAGGCTGCCATTCCAGTGACCATGCTGGCGAGCCTGTTCCAGCGCATCGGGCGGCAGCAGTTCGCGCAGGCGCTGCGGCGGCGGCAACCCGCCGTCCTCGCCACTGGCCAGCAGGTTCTGTGCGGCCGGATTGGCCAGGGCCACCCGCCCGTCATCGGTGAACAGCAGCAGGCCTTCGCGCAGGCGCTCAAGCAGGGCCTGCAGCACCGGCTGCGGCGGAAGGGGGGCGGTAACCAGGGCGTTGGCAGCGGACACGGCGACTCGGGACGTTCGAACAGGCGCCCAATATACGCGGTCATGCAGCGGGCTTCAGCCCGCCGGGAGGGGTTATGCGACCGCCGTCGCCTCAGGCGACGGCGAGGGGCCGGCCGATGCTGACCGTGTGCGACTGGCCCTTGGCATCGTAGGCCGAGGCGTCTTCGGTGCGGCCGAGCTGGCGCAGCGCCCAGTTCACCTCGCGGCGGCGGCGCGACAGCAGCACGCCGTTGGCCCGGTTGCGCTCGGCCAGTTCCTGCAGCTGTTCGCTCTCGCCCACCGGTGGCGCGCCTTCCAGCGCACGCAACGCTTCCAGCTTGGCGCCGGTAGCCCGGATCAGGGCGTGCACGTCGTGCTCGACCAGGGCCTGGCGTTCAACGTCCAGGGCCTGGGCGAGACGCTGCAGCGGCTCGCTCATCGCCGCAGTCATCCGTGCAGCTGCTGGTCCAGATCGAGCATGCGCGATGCGATCGCGTCCGGATTGATCTTGTAGGTGCCGTTCTGCAGCGACTCGCGCACGGCGGCCACGCGCTGGGCGTCGATCGCCGGGGCGGTGGTCAGCTCGCGCTCGATGGCCTGCAGATTGGTGGCCTCGCCGGTCAGGCGCAGGCTGTCGGCCGCCTCGACCGGGCGCGCCGCCGCATCGGTGCTGACACCGGGCTTGTTGGCCGGGGTCGTCACGCTGCGCAGTGCCTGGGGGACCTGCAGGTTGCCGTCGATTTTCTGGCTCATGGGGTGTCCTGGAGTTGCCGTTCACAAGGGATAACGGCCGCAGGGCCGTGATCTTTAGGGATATTTTGCGGTAATTCAACGCGCCACGATTACGTCACCTGCGGCATCGACCGTGCCTTGCACGATCCGCCGCGAGGACAGGTTCTCGACCGAGACCCGTTCGTTCTCACCGGCATCACCCATCGCACGGCCGGCAATGCGGACCTCGACCGAGCCGCGACGCGACACCAGGGCCACATTGTCTCCTCGCTTGATGAGACGCTGCACCACCAGATCGTTGTTCGACAGCAGGGCTCCGGCCTGCAACGGACGGCGGGCGACGCGGCCGATCGCTGCATTGGGATCGGACAGCACCGCGCCGGCAATCCGGGCAGCGTCACGCTGGGCAGTGGTGATATCGGCGGCAGTGAGGGTTTCTCCAGTGCCGATTCCGCGGTTGAGCACCAGTACGGTCTGGTTGCGCCGCACCTTTACCGGCACGAACAGGCGCCAGCCGCCCGCATCCGGACAGCTGACTTCCACCGTGGTGTTGGCGGTGGGCTGCACCTGTAACGCCCCCCCGCACTTCGGCAGGCGCAGCGCATCGGCCACCTGGGCCTCGCCCTCGCTGCCCGCCGGCAGCGTCGACAAGGCCGCCGCGCGGATGCTTGCCACCGGCTGCCAGTCGGCGGCAGCCGCCCACGGCGAGGCCACGGCCAGCGCGATGGCGAATAGAGATGTGACCCGGCACATGGCGCCTCCTTCAATCGGCAAGAGCTGGCCCAGGTGCGTGCAAGGGGTGTGCCAGAGGGGCACTTGTAGAGTCAGGCCATGCTCGACCGCTTTGCGCCCAACAGCCAGCCGAGCATCGCTCGACGCTACAAGAGCCCCGGTCGAACATGGGGCGACGCCACAATTGCGGTGCGGAGCGCGCAGTGGCAGAGCGCCCTCAAGTTTGGCGCCCAACGCGCCGATACAGCAGCCATGTCCCATGACCTGCTCAACCGGATCGACCAGCGGACCCGCCTGGCCGGCCACAACCGCCTGGCGCTGCTGCTGTTCCGTCTCGGCGGACGTCAGCTTTTTGGCGTCAATGTCTTCAAGGTGCAGGAAGTCCTGCGGCGCCCGGAGCTGTTCCAGGTACCCGGCCTGCCCAGCCAGTTCGCCGGCGTGGCCGACGTGCGCGGCCGCTCGGTGCCGGTGCTGGACCTGGGCCTGGCCATCGGCCACCCCGAACGTGAGCCCGATGCCGATACCTCGCCGGGTTACCTGGTCGTCACCGAATTCAACCGCTCGATCCAGGGGTTCCTGGTCAGCGGCGTCGAACGCATCGTCAACATCGCGGTGGAAGACATCCACCCGCCGCCGGAGCTTGGCGCCGAGTCGAGCTACCTGACCGCGGTAACCCGCTTCCAGGGTGAGCTGATCCAGGTGATCGACGTTGAAAGCGTGCTGGCCGATATCGCCCAGGTCCGCGGTGACGCCGTACTCGATCCGGCGATGGCAATGCCCGCCGATGGCCCCCAGCTGCAGGTGCTGGTGGTGGACGACTCGCGCGTGGCCCGCCAGCAGATCCGCAGCGTGCTGGATCAGTTGGGCGTGGGTGCCACCCTGCTTTCCGATGGCAAGCAGGCTCTCGACCACCTCTTGCAGATCCAAGCCTCGGGCGAAAACCCCGCCGAACGCTATGCCATGGTCATCTCCGACATCGAGATGCCGGCCATGGACGGGTACACGCTGACGACGGAAATCCGGCGCCACCCGGGCCTGGCCGGCCTCTACGTGCTGCTGCACACCTCGCTGTCGGGTGTCTTCAACAACGCCATGGTCGAGCGTGTCGGCGCCAACGCCTTCGTCGCCAAGTACTCGCCGCACGAGCTGGCTGACTTCGTGCTGGACCGCCTGCGCAAGGTGGCGATGGCGG